>JARGFK010000092.1 GCA_029211065.1 Desulfobacterales bacterium | reverse complement strand
TGATTTGTGATTGTTGATTTGTGATTGTTGATTTGTGATTGTTGATTTGTGATTGTTGATTGAAAAAAAATAAATCCATCAATCGCCAATCACCAATCGTCAATCAGCACTTACTCGCTCCTTCTTTACCGACTGCATACTGCTTACTGCCTACTGCCCTTTGTCTTCCGCTTTCCCTGACCCCCGACCCCTGGCACCCGGCCCCTGTTCATTTCCAGTTCCTCATCAAACAGCGCCATATTTTTAGCCAGCATGGCGCCGCTCATCAGGTCTGCCATGGCGGTTTTGTAGTGTGCGGTCGTGACGCCGGGTATGAGCGATTCTCCGCTGATATGGGCCAGCACGACGATATTCTGCATCAAGGATTCCTTTAGATCCGGCCTGAAGACGCTGATTTCACGAATATCGCGTTTTCGGCATGTCTCGGCAACTGTATTTTCATCCACCGGTGGCGCCTTTTTCAGACGGACCTCAAGGGGCTGCCAGACCGTATCATAATAGATCAGGGTGCCGCCGTCCTTTAGAGCGGTATTGACGCCGCGCAGGGCTTCGTGACGCTCCAGCGCCACCACCAGGTCCGCTTCACCTGCGGGGATCAGGGGGGAATAAACCCCCGCGCCGAATCTTAAGCGCGACACTACAATGCCACCGCGCTGGGCAAGCCCATGGGTATCAACCCCCTTAACCGGCAGGCCGGCATGGTCTCCGGCCCTTAAAAGGACCTCGCTCAGCAGTCCGATCCCCTGCCCGCCGACACCGGTCAGATAGATATTAAACGGTTTCATTGCTGTCTCCTTGGGCGGTTTCCGGTGCGCCAATCGCCTCTGCGGGGCAGGTCTGCCGGCAGGACCCGTCGCCAATGCACAAATCCGGGTTGACGGTAATGCGGTTATCCTTTTCCAGGACAAAGGTGGGGCAGCCGAACCTTTCGACACATTTATGGATCTGCCGGCATTTGTTCTGATCGATATGGACCTGTCTGGCCTGACACCCCGGTTTTCGGCGCTGTTCCCGGTTAAATTTCAGCATGCAGGGATGTTTTGCGATGACCACGCTGAAGGCGTCGTCGTTCAGCGCCTGTTTGACCCGTTCGGTCAACCGTGACTGCTGGTAGGTGTCGACCTCATAGATATGGGTGACGCCCAATCCTTCCAGAACCTGACGGACGGGAATCCGGTCCGTGACTTCGTTGAAGTTGCGTCCGGAAGCCGCGTGGTCCTGATGCCCGGTCATGGCGGTTGTCCCGTTTTCCATCAGTATCAGGGTGATGGGATGCTTGTTGAAGACGGCGTTGACGATCCCGGGCAGGCCGGCATGAAAAAAGGTGGAATCCCCCAGAAAAGCAACCACTTTGCGGGTAGTGTTGAAAAGGGAGAGCCCCGATCCCATGGCCGTTGACGCCCCCATACACATCAATATCTCACCGACCCCGTAGGGCGGCATAAATCCAAGGGTATGACAGCCGATATCCGCCACGGTAATGGCGTTTTCATCCAGTGCTTTTTTGATGGCGTGAAATGCGCTGCGGTGGCCGCATCCGGGGCACATCTGCGCCGGCCGCATGGGAACATAGGGCTTGTCGATCTCCCTTTCGGTTTTCAAGGGGAGCATGTCCGGCCAGGTTTTTCGGATGATCGCAGAGACCTTGTCCGGCGTGTATTCATCGATCCAGTCTTCCAGCTCCTGTTTGCCGATAATGGTTGTGTCCAGCTTTTCGTCAAAGGCCATCAGCTTAATCTCTTTTTCCAGCACATTATCCAGCTCCTCAAGCAGTTTCACCTCCCGGTGGGATTTTAAAAAATCCCTGACCACCTGCCGCGGCAGCGGATGGACGATGCCCAGCTTTAAAATATCGGGCTTCTTTTCCGCTTCCTGGAGCACATCCATCAGGGACAGGAAGGGGAGACCCATGGTAATAATCCCCTGCTTTGGATTGTCATGATCAACGCACGTATTCAAAGGCGCATGGTTTGCATAGGCTTCCACGTCGGCCAGCCGCTGCAAGGCCCGGCGTTTCATGGGAAAAACTTCCGTTGTCAGGGGGATATAGGGGCCATTGCCGGGGTCAAAAGCGGGCGTATCGTCCGGCAGTTGCGGGTCCCAGCCGCCGAAGCGCACCTTCTCCTTGGCGTGGCAGACATGCGTGGTCAACCGCAGCAAAATCGGCATCTGCATTTTCCTGCTCAGTTCGGCCGCCGCTTTGTAAAAGGTATAGACTTCCGTTGGCGAAGCCGGTTCGAAAACCGGGATATAGCTCATATGGGCATAATGACGGTTGTCCTGCTCGTTTTGGGATGAATTTGCCCCGGGATCATCGCCGATCACCACCACCATTCCCCCGATAATGTTCATATGGTTGAGTTGTACAAAGGTATCGGCCGCCACATTCAGTCCGACACTTTTGAAAAATACGGTGGACAGGTGGCCGTTCAAGGCGGCACCGAAAGTAATTTCGGCTGCAACTTTCTCGTTTGTGGAAAACTCAAAATAAAACGGCCGCGTTTCTTTTGAAATGGCGCCGATGGCATCGGCGATTTCCGGTGTGGGCGAGCCGGGATAGGCGGCGACCACCCGGGTGCCGGATTCAATCATCGCCCGGACCAGTGCGGTGTTGCCCATGACGATTTCAGAAAACGATCCCTTCCGCAGTAGCATATCACCCATCTTTTTCATCGCAAGGCTCCTTTGTGGATATACTGACAGGGAATAAGCCTGTCCATACTATAATGTTTTAAAGGGTAAACAAAAAAGGAGTGAATTGAGAACCGGGGTACAAATACCCACGTGCCCCACCCCGGAAATTTTATAAGCCGGGATGGGGTAAACCGACGCGGTGTTATACGGTCAAACGCTAAATCAAAAAACGCAGAAAATTGCGTGGCTTAAAAATTGCCGGGCGGATTACCCTTTGCCGGCACGCCCATCATCACAGGGCTCACCCAAATCATCCATCCTGGCGTGCTCGGCGGTGGCGGATACTTCACAGACCGGCAGGGGCTCAGCCTTCTGCATGGGCTTGTTGCAGCACTCCGGTACCTGGGTTTGGGATGCGGCCGTTTCTTTCTGGGTGCCGCAGACATCACAGTTGAAAATACACTTGTCGTCCATTGTTGCCTCCTTCGTACAGTTGGGATTATTCATTTGAAGATAATAAGAATACCCGCCGGTGTCAAGCCGTGCGGAAAAAAGGGTTCTTTTTATCATCTAAATTTCGCACGAGATTTCGCACGAGCCGGGAGCCTCAGTCCTCTCATCAATGTTATTCGCCTTCGCCTTTGATACCCCGCAGCTTGTCGAAGATCCCGGTTTATCGGGGCTGGGGGAGCTTCATTGAAGAATCCGCAGTCCCGCCTTGACGGGAGGGGGAGTGCCCTTACTGGTGCGGTTCAAGCGTCACAGGCCGGATACCCCGTCGAATTTATATTTGCCATATCCAATAGAATCATGTAAGAAAGCATTTCGGTTTTTTTAACTATCGGCATATTGACAAATACAACATCACGACGGAGCAGGTTTATGAAAGTTTTAGTTACCGGCGGCGCCGGATTTATCGGTTCTCACCTGGCGGAAGCCTTTCTTGAAAAAGGCGATGAGGTTTATATCATCGACGATCTTTCCACCGGCTCCATGGAAAACATCCAGCCGCTCCAACAGGACCCCCGCTTTGCCGGCCGGATTTTTATTACCGTCGATACCATTTTTAACCATGACGCCCTGCTGGAACTGATCGGCACCTGTGACAGGGTCTTTCATCTGGCGGCAGCCGTCGGCGTCCGCTATATTCTGGACAACCCGCTGGAATCGATCCGAACCAATATCCAGGGCACGGAAAAGGTCCTGGAGCTGTGCGCCAAATTCAAGAAAAAAGTCCTGATTACATCGTCTTCCGAAGTGTACGGCAAACATGTTCACGCCCCCCTGGTTGAAACGGACAACATCATCTATGGTCCATCCAGTAAATTTCGCTGGAGTTATGCCGCTTCAAAACTGATGGATGAATTTACCGCCCTGGCGTATTTTCGGACCAATGGACTCAAGGTCACCATCGCGCGGCTCTTTAACACGGTCGGCCCCCGGCAGACCGGCGCTTACGGCATGGTAATTCCCCGCCTGGTTTCCCAGGCCTTGAAAAATATTCCGCTGACTGTTTACGGAACCGGTCAGCAGTCCAGAACGTTCACGTATGTCAAGGATGTGGTGGCAGCCCTGATGGCCCTCATGGAAACGGACAGCTCCGCCGGAGAGGTCTTTAACATTGGCGGCACTGAAGAAATTACCATCCTGGATCTAGCCGAAAAAATCATAAAACTGACGAAATCATCTTCAGCCATCGACGTGATCCCCTATGAAAAGGCTTTTGAAGAGGATTTTGAAGACATGCAGCGCCGCGTCCCCGGTATTGAAAAAATCAGGGCGGTTACGGGCTTTGAGCCCAAAACAGATCTGGACACCATCCTGCAAAACGTCATCGCTTTCATGAACCGTTAAGCGTCATTTCAGTGCCTTGTATCAGATCTCCAGAGCAAGGGGCTTGGCTTAAATATGGGACAAAGGCGTTATCAGGAGGACTTAGACGGGGTTTTGTTCTACACAGCAGCCGTAACAGGTCTGCGCGACAGGTCATTGACGGTTTCTACCAGGGTTTTGAGTGTAAATGGTTTGGGAAGGATGCTGTCGAAATCGTTAAGCCGGTCCTTGATCAGCCACGGTGTCGCTGAAATGGCAATAATCGGCGTCCACTGCCGCTGGGATCTGCGAATATGGTCCGCCACGCCATTCCCATCAATTCCGGGCATGCGGATATCGGTGATGACGACATCGAAAGACCCTTCGTCAAATTTCTCGATCCCTTGCCGGCCGTCCGCTGCCGTCTGAACATCGTGTCCAAATTTCATCAATACGATTTTGACGATATCCAAGACAAATTTTTCATCATCGATAACCAGGACTGTGCTCATGATTGCTGCCTCATCAATGCAAGATTTATCGTGAAATGAATAGCAATTTTTAGACAGCATATACGAAAATACGGCCGTTGTCAACAATATATTGTATATTATCTAATAAATCATACAAGATATGACATTCTAAACCTTAAATTTGCCGAAATCATCGGGGGAAAGACTGGATAGATAATCGGCCCATTCTTTTCCTTTTTTGCTCTTATCCAGAATTTCCCCTTCGCCGTATCCCTGCTGCGATTTTTCAATCACCGTGTCATCAATGTAGATCGGTGCATCAAACCGCAGCGCAATGGCAATGGCATCGCTGGGACGGGAATCCATGCTAAAGGACTTTCCGTCGGAAGAAAAATGGATTTTGGCGTAGAAGGTGTTTTCTTTTAAATCGCATACTTCGATTTTATCCACGCTGATTTGGAGCCTGTCCAGCAGGTTTTTGAACAGGTCGTGGGTCATGGGCCGGTCCAGCTTGATATCCTGGAGAACCGATGCGATCGAAGTCGCCTCCAGCAATCCAATCCAGATAGGGATTGCCCGGTCGTCATTTTCCGGTTTTAAAATGATGATCGGTGTATTTGAGGCCGGATCCATCGTCATCCCGGCGATACTTACCTTATGCAACATAACGCTTTTCTCCTTTCAGACCCTGAAAATCCGATCCAAGTCCAATGACATGCCCCCAGAGCGAATGCGGCAGTGCTTTTTCTATCCGAACATTCAGCAGCCGCCCGGTGTGGTTCTGCCGGACCGCCACGCCGTCGGCAGTCTGAACGAAATTAACGACCTTGTGGGTGGTGGTCCTTCCGGTCCATTGGACGGTTCCAGGGTCTCCGGAACCGTTTTTTCCATTCTGTTTTTTGCTGAATCCATCCACCAGGATCTCCACGGTGGATCCCACCAGGGCCTGGTTCTTTCGCAGCGTGATCGCTTCCTGTTGTGCCAGCACGGTTTGCAGGCGTCTATTTTTTTGCTTTTCTGAAACTTTCCCGGTCAATTCGGCGGCCGGGGCAGAAGGACGGTCCGAATATGAAAAGGCAAAAATATTGTCGAATTCAGCCTGGCGGATGATCTCCAGCGTTTTCTGAAAATCAGCATCGGTTTCACCCGGAAAGCCCACAATGATGTCGGAAGTTATGGCAATATCAGGGCATACCTGCCGCAGCCTGTTTACCTTCAGGAGATATTCTTTGCGGGTGTACTTGCGGTTCATCCGTTTAAGGATGCGGTCGGATCCGGACTGCACCGGCAGATGGACATGACCGCACAGTTTTTGGAGGCTCCCGAACGCAGCCATCAGGCTTTCGGAAAGGTCCTTGGGATGGGACGTGGTAAACCGGATCCGCAGCAGCCCCGACACCGCATTCACTTCCGAAAGCAATTCGGCAAAAGACGGCAGTCCTTCTTTTTGGCCGTAACTGTTCACATTCTGCCCCAGCAGGGTCACTTCGCGCACACCGTCGGCAACCAGGCTTTGAATCTCCTGTAAAATGTGCCGGGGATGGCGGCTGGTTTCCCGTCCGCGTACATACGGGACCACACAGTAGGAGCAGAAATTGTCGCATCCCCGCATAATCGTGACGAAACGGGTCGGACTATCATCGGCTTCCGGTATTGTGTCAGCCATGGGTTCGTCTATGGCATCTGTCAGGTCCGTATCCACAATGCGGCACCTGTCGGTTTGAATGCGATGGACGATTCCGGCCAGCCGGCCGATGGCGTGCGTCCCAAACACAAAATCAAGATACGGCATCTGCTTGAGGATATTTTCACCTTCCTGCTGGGCCACACACCCGCCGACGCCCACAATCAGGTCCGGGTTTTTTCGCTTCAGCCGCGCCGTTCGACCCAGAAAGCTGTAAGCCTTCTGTTGGGCCTTTTCCCGGATGGCGCAGGTGTTCAAAATAATCAGGTCGGCGGCTTCCATGGAGAGCGCCGGCCGGTAATGCAGCGATTGCAGACCGCTCTTTATCCGGTCGGAATCATTGACATTCATCTGGCACCCGATGGTATGGACATATACAAATTTGTGCGTCATCGTCATCTTTTTATGCTATTGCACCGTTCTGTTAAATAGTTCTTGAAACCATAAGCATTCAAATCGATTTCACAAGTCGGACCCGTTCCCGTCTTCGATCATGATTTCCTGTTTCAGATCGTTCAGAATCATATCCACCACCGGTTCGCAGCCCGGTGAAATATGAAGCGCCACAATGCCGGCCCCAGGGTCAACTGTGCGCAAAAGCGCTGTTCCGTCGTAGGCTTCGATGATAAATTTCATGAAACTGATCTGTCTGCGGTCTATCCGGTAGTATTTCTGTATGGTTTTCATCGGTGATTATCTTTTACGCTAACATCTTCCCTTAAGTGATTCAATAAAAAAATCCGATACATCTTGCCCTGCATGAGACGATACGATATGGCACGTCCATGAAACAATGGCAAATTTTACCTGTCGATGCGGAAACCGTTGCAACCATCAGCCGCCTGATGAATTGCAGTCCGGTCACGGCAACCCTGCTGGCGAATCGGAACGTCCTGAATGAAAAAGACGCCCGCCGTTTTCTGGATACTTCCCTGGCGCAACTGCGCCCGCCCTTTGGCATGGCCGGCATGGATGCCGCTGTTGAGCGCATCGTCAGGGCCCTCGGGCTCAACCAGAAAATTCTCGTGTTCGGCGACTATGATGTCGACGGCATCACCGCTACGGCGCTCCTGTTTGAGTTTTTTCAACATCTGAACGCCGATGTGTCCTATTACATCCCCCATCGCACCAGAGAGGGATACAGTCTCCAGCCCGGGCACATCACCGGATATGCCGTTCCCAACAACATCGATCTGATCATTACGGCCGATTGCGGCAGCGGCAGCCACCAGGCCGTTGCGGCAGCTGCAGGGGCCGGTATTGATATCCTTATTACCGACCATCATCAGATTGTCGACCCCCTGCCGCCGGCCGTATCCGTCATCAACCCCCATCGTTCGGATTGCTGCGCCGGCTTTGAAAATCTGGCAGGCGTCGGGGTTGCCTTCTGTCTGTTGATAAGTCTTCGCAAACGCCTGCGCGAGACCCATTTCTGGCAAAAAGTGCCGGAACCGAACCTGAAAGCCTATTGCGACCTGGTGGCCATCGGCACGGTAGCCGATATCGTGCCGTTGCGGGACGACAACCGCATTTTTACCGCCGCCGGCCTTCGCGTGATTCAATCGGCCAACCGGCCCGGCCTGAACGCCCTGATGCGGGAAAGCGGAAAAAATCCGGACACGGCCGATGCCCAGGATATCGCATTCAGGCTGGCGCCCCGTTTGAACGCAGCCGGACGATTGGAATATGCGGCGGCAGCCGTTGAGCTGTTAACGACCCGGGACCCCGGGGCTGCCAGGCAGATGGCCGCAAAACTCAACGAATTGAATCAAAAAAGACAGGCGCTGGAACAACAGATGATGGCGGACATTTCCTCGATGTTGACCGCGCATCCGGTTTTGCTTCAAAACCGGTCGCTGGTATTGGCCTATCCCGGCTGGCACGAAGGGGTTCTGGGAATCGTTGCCTCCAGACTTCAGGAAATGTATTATCGGCCGGTGGTGCTGCTTTCAATCAGGGACGATCTCGCCAAGGGTTCCGCCCGAAGCATCCCCGGATTTGATATGTTTAAAGGCCTCACCGCCTGCAGCGCCTTTTTGAAAAATTTCGGCGGTCACACCCAGGCCGCCGGATTGACGCTGCCTGTTGAAATGATCGAACGGTTTCAACAACATTTTGAAAAAACCGTTGCCGAAGCCACCGTTCCGGAGGATTTCTCGCCCACCCTGGCCATCGACTGCAAACTCAATTTCAAAGACATCACCCCAATCCTCCTGGATGAACTGGTGTCTCTTGAACCGTATGGCCGGGGAAACCCGGAACCGCTTTTTACAGCCGAAAACATAGCGGTGCTGTCGGCATCAATTGTCGGGAAAACCCACAGACGACTGTTGCTGGGACAACCGGGCGCCGACACCCCCGGCCGCTTTAACGCCATCCACTTTAACATTGATCCGGATAAACCGGTCCCGAAACGTCTGGAACGGATTGCCTTTCGGCTTCGCTGGAACCACTGGAACGGGAAAAAGACCCCTCAGCTGATAATTGAGGAAACGATGGCGGAATAGGGCCGATTTTTTTCTTGCATTCCGGGTATATTGACATTATGATGCCGCAAAATAAAAGGTCAGGGAAATGAATTGCCTGACAAGTATTGGAAAATACCGCTAAATTCTTGTCCAGGCAAACCGCGACAAAGCGTTTGTTGAAAAGCTCTCTGAAAAGGTGAGGTGAGAATCATGGCCAAATTATTTCGCCCAAGCACACGCGAATCAAGCATTTTATCTAAAATCGAATCCTCCAAGGAACATCTCCGCCGGCAAATCATCAGCAACTTAAGGGATTGTATCGAGCCCCTGTCAAATGCCATTGCGATGAAGCTGGTGGAAAACAACCTGGTGGAAACCGCCAGCAAGAACTCCCTTGAAGAACAGATCAGGGGGTGTCTTGAAAAACTGAACCGGGCTGAAGACTTCGATATCGACTATCAGATCGCCCCATTCCGGCAGCTGACGCCGAACCCGCATGTGGTCAGCATTTACGTAACTGCATTTATCATCGAAAAGCTGATCAATCATAAGGACACTGTCGATATTTTCGGATCCGATGAAGAAATCTATTCCTGCATCAACTATCAGGTAAAAAAATTTCTGCCGACCTAATGCGCCCTTCATTTCATCCCAGGTTGATCAACGGTCCCTTTGATGATCCGGGTCTGTATATCCCCTTTGTTTTTGAAAACAGGGCCGTCCTTTTTGATCTGGGCGATATTCATGCACTTTCGCCCAGAAACATCCTCAAGATCAGCCACGTCTTTGTTACCCACACCCACATGGATCATTTTATCGGTTTTGACAGGCTGCTGCGCCTGTTCCTGGGCCGGGACAAGATCCTCTATATCTATGGCCCCCAGGGGCTTCTGAAAAATGTGGAAGGCAAACTGGCCGGATATTCCTGGAACCTTGTCAAAGACTACACCAACCGTTTTATTCTGAACGTGACCGAGGTCCGGCCGGACCTCTTTATTTCAAAGCGGTATGTATGTCAGGACGGCTTTATCGCTACCCGGCCCGCCCTAAAATCACCCTTTAGCGGCGCCCTGATGACGGAGCCGGCCGCGACCGTTTCAACGGTTATGCTGGACCACAGCCTCCCCTGTCTCGGTTTCAGCATCAAGGAGCAATTCCACGTCAATATCATCAAGGACAGGGTGCTGTCCCTGGGTCTTGAAATCGGTCCCTGGCTCAAATCGTTTAAAGCGGCCCTGTACGATCAAGTGGACCCCGAATCGGAATTCGTCATTACCGTCGACCCCGAAAAGGAAGTTCAAAAGACTTTTATGTTAGACGATCTCAGCGCTAAAATTGCGACGATCACCCCCGGCCAGAAAATCACTTACATCGCCGATGCCGGCATGGACGACGCCAATGAGAAAAAAATGGTGGACTTTGCCCATGGGGCCGATCATCTTTTCATTGAAGCGGCTTTTCTGGAAAAAGACCGGGAACTCGCGATGAAAAAATGCCACCTCACCGCCCGACAGGCCGGAACCATTGCCGCCAGGGCCGGGGTCAAGCAGTTTACGATTTTCCATTTTTCACCCCGCTACACCGGACAGGAGCACCTGCTGCAGCAGGAAGCCCGGGAGGCGTTTGAGCGAGTGACAAGTGACGCGTAAACGGCCATGGGCTGGGTTTGACGATGGATGATGGACGATAGACGATTGGTGATTGTTGATTGTTGATTGATGATTGGCGATGGATGATTGTTGATTGGTGATTGACGATTGGTGATTGAACGGCTCAGGGAAGATTTCGTGTGCCGTGCGCCCTGCGCCCGGCACCGATTCACCCTGAACCCTTACCTGCTCGTCCCTCGTCAATCACCAATCGTCCCCCGTCATTCTTCCCTCTTCCCTCTTCCCTCTTCCCTCTTCCCTCGTCAATCGCCAATCATCAATCAACAATCCTAAATCGTCCCTTGTCATTCGCCCCTCGTCATTATCTACTTTCTCTGCATTGCCATCTTGATAAAATCGACATCGCCTGATATACGTTTTTCTGCTTCTTCTTTTTTGGAAAGGTGATTATCATGACCACTGCAGCACAAATTGGGCCCCACGGCAGCAGCCTGATCAATCTCGTTGTGGATGAAAACCGCCGCAGCCTCCTCAGGGACATCGCGCTGAAGCTGCCGGATATCACCCTGAATGAACGCCAGCTTTGCGATCTTGAACTCCTGGCCACCGGCGCTTTTTCGCCCCTGGATGGATTCATGGTACGGTCGGATTATGAATCCGTCCTGGACCGGATGCGGCTGCAAGACAACACCCTGTGGCCGATACCCATTTGCCTCGATGTATCCGAAAACTTTGCCCGCAGCCTCGAAGCCGGTCAATCCGCGGCCCTGCGAGACCCGGAAGGATTTCTCCTGGCTGTTCTGCATGTGGCGGACATCTGGCCGCTGGATCGTGAAAAAGAGGCCGACCGGGTATATGCGACCCGGGACCGGAACCATCCCGGCGTCAACCACCTCTATGCCAAAACCGGCGATTATTATGTCGGCGGCAAACTCGAGGTCTTGAGCCTGCCGCTTCATTTCGATTTTAATAAACTCCGTCTGACACCCTGGGAAGCCCGCAGCAGCTATCAAAAACTGGGGTGGAAGCGGGTGATCGGTTTCCAGACGCGCAACCCGATCCACCGTCCCCAGTTTGAAATGACCGTGCGGGCCATGCGCCAGGTGAAAGCCAACCTGCTGCTGCTCCCGGTCACCGGCATGACCAAGCCGGACGACTTTGACCATTACACCCGGGTGCGCTGCTATCGCGCCGTCACCCGCCACTACCCGCCGGACGCATTCATCCTGAACCTGCTCCCCCTATCCATGCGCCTGGCCGGCCCCAAAAACGCCCTGCTGGATGCCATCATCGCCAAAAACTACGGCTGCAGCCATTTCATCGTGGGCCATGACCATGCCAGTCCCGGGTTGGACCGCCGCGGCGATCCGTTCTATGACCCCAAAGAAGCCCATCGCATCACCGCTGCGCTCAGTTCGGAAATCGGCATCACGATCCTGCCGTTTGAAGAAATGGTCTACCTGCCCTTTGAGGATGAGTATCGCTTTAAAAACGATGTGCCGGACGGAACCCAGACCATCTCTCTGAGCGGGTCTGATATCCGCAACCGCTTTTACACCGGTCGGCGCATACCGGATTGGGCCACATTTCCGGAAGTCGTGGCGGAGCTTCAAAAAGCCTACCCCCCTCCCCGGCGGCAGGGCTTTACGGTTTTTCTCACCGGGCTTTCCGGCGCCGGAAAATCGACCATTGCCAGGGTCCTCTATGCCCGCTTCCTTGAGATCGGCGAACGACCGGTAACGCTTTTGGACGGGGACATTGTCCGGCAGAACCTGTCCAGTGAGTTGAGTTTTTCCAAGGAGCACCGCGATATCAACGTCCGGCGCATCGGTTTCGTGGCCGGAGAAATCACCAAAAACCGGGGGGTCGCCATCTGTGCGCCCATAGCCCCCTATACGGCGACCCGCAGGGAAATCAGAAACGCCATCGAAGGATGCGGCGGCTTTATCGAGGTTTACGTATCCACCCCCATCGAGGAGTGCGAAAGAAGGGACCGCAAGGGGGTGTACGCCAAGGCCCGCGCCGGCCTGATCAAGGGGTTTACCGGGGTGGACGACCCCTATGAATCTCCGGAAAGGCCCGAGGTCACCATCGACACCACCCACCTGACGCCGGACGAAGCCGCCCAGGAGATCCTGCTGTATCTGGGGCAGAAGGGATACATATAGAGCAGGTTTCGGGGATCAGGGGTCAGGGGTCAGGGGATATTTGATTTATGATTGTTGATTTTTGATTGAAAAAAATAAATCTATCAATCGCCAATCATCCCAGCCTTCACTCTTTTTTCCGACACCTGACCCCCGGCCCCCGACCCCTTTTTCTCATGTTACTTCTTGCTCAACTGAAACACCCCGTCCCACTTCTCCCCCGGACCCACCGGCGGAACCACCTTGAACAATTCACAGCGATCGATAAACACCGCCGAGGGATTGGTCTGCTTTTCCGGAAAATATTCATACGCAAGGGCCGCGTTGAATTTTTCAACCGCCTGATCCCACTGCATGCGGAAATACAGCTGCAGTCCCGCGTCAAACAGGCTGAAGAGCCGGCGCTCCTTTTCCGAAAGCTCCCCTTTCAAACCGCACAATTCATACACATTGACACTCTCGGTCTTGCCCATGACGGCGATGCGGTCCAGCAGGCGGGCCTCCACCATGTCCTGGACTTTCATGCGGCGGCCGCTTTCATCGCTGACTTCCTGGCTGAGGGTATATTCACTCACCAGCACATATACCCCGTACTGCTTGGCGGCCGCCTCCAGACGCGCCGCCAGATTCACCGGATCGCCCATCATGGTGTAGTTCATCCGGGTGCGGCTGCCCATATTGCCCACCACGATCTCACCGGTGTTGATGCCGATGCGCATGCGCATTTCATGCACAATCCGGGGCCATTTGTCTCCCGGCGCCCATACATCGCTCCCGTAATTTTTGACGTTGCGGTCGGATTCAGCGCTATCCTGTTTTTCATGGCGCCATTTCTCCCGCAGGTCGGCCAGCTTTCGCTGCATGCGCACCGCCGTACGGCAGGCCCTGATGGGGTGGTCCGGCAGGTGCATGGGCGCGCCGAAAAAGGCGACAATGGCATCCCCTTCATATTTGTCCAGGCACCCCTTTTCCTGGATGAGGGTGTCGGTCATTTCCGACAGGTACTCATTCAGCAGTTCCACCAGCTCTACGGCCGTGAGCTTTTCCGCAAAAGACGAAAACGCCTCTATATCCGTAAAATAGGCCGTGATATCTCTGGCCTCTCCGCCCAGCCGGGGAATTTCGCGCCTGTTGTACATCTCGTCGATGAGCTCCGGGGCCAGATAGTTGGAAAAGGTCGCCTGCAGAAATCGCTTGTCGCGCTCTTCCGCAAAATAACGGTAGGCCGAGATAGCGGCATAGGCCAGAAGGATTTGCAGTGTGGGCAGGCTGAAATTCAGCAGGACGCGATACCGCACGAAAACAAATTGAACCAGGGCCGCGAACAGGAAAAAGCAGCCCAGGCTGAAGGGGATGCTCCAGATCGTCCGCAGCCCGGGAAGTATCAGCCCCATCAGCAAACCGAAAAACAGCACCAGCGCGACATTGAGGGCTTTCATTGCCCGGGGCTGCCGCAGAAACGTATTCTGCAGGATGTTGTCGACAACGGTCGCCTGCTTCTCTACACCCAGAAAGGACGGAGAAAAGGGATTGGGCCACAAATCCGCCATGCCCACGGCCGCCCCCCCCACGATAACGGCCTTGCCCTTGAGCTTTTCCGGGGGAACTTTCCGATTTAAAATATCCACTACGGAAAAACTGGGGAAGGTATAGCTGGGCCCGTAGTAGTTGATCAGTGCCAGGCCCTGGCTGTCGATCGGTATTTCCCGGCCGCCGAGGGTGATCTTGTCGTTAAAATAAAGTTTCAGCTCCGGATTGTCGAGACCCAGATAAATCTGGGCCACCCGCAGCCCCAGCGGGCCGTAGATCAACCCGTCATGGTTGATCGTCATCATTTCGTGCCGAAGAGCGCCGTCGGGATCCGGTTCTGAATTCAGAAACCCCAGATTTCCGGCCGCCTCCGCCAGGACCGGCACCGGCAAGGCACGGTCATTGAATATCGGCGGATAAAAATTTTTGATCTCCCCTTGATTGCTGAAGGTGACACAGGCTGCTTTTTCCAGAAATTTCGGGATCGGTTCGTTCTTTTTGGGCCCCGGCAAAAAAGCCATCCCCAGGACCACGTTCCCCTTCCGGGCCATGGCCGCCGCCATCCGGGCGTCATTGTCAGCAGCCTTCCGGGCGCTTTTCAGCTCCTGGAAAAAGGCCTGCGGGGCAGGCGCATCGGTGAGCAGCCCCCGGGCCAAAAAGGAATCCGACAGTGCTTTTATCTGAAGAAGATCCGGGGATGTCTCCGGATCGATGAAAAGAACGTCGAATCCGATCACCCGGGCTTCGTATTCATTCAGTGCATGGATCAGATCTGCGATCACCCGGCGGGACCACGGCCAGCGGCCCAGCTCCTTGATGCTCTCTTCCCCGATGAAGGCGATGGCCACATTCCCGCTCGGCGCAGCGACCCCGCGCAGGATAAAGCGCATGTCAACGCTTTCCCGTTCAAGAACGTCGAATATAAACGTCGCATTCACTAGGATCAGGAGGGTGAACACGCCCGCCAGGGACATGCTGATGATCAGGGGTTTGCGGTGTTTTTGGAGGTACTTATTCATGACATATCCTGTTGAGAGATCAATTTAACAGCCCGAAGACCTGCTCCAGTCTGGCTTTAATCGACTCCAGCTGGCGCCGGGTTTCGGAATCATCCAAGCCGGCAGGCAGCGAGCTTTCCGTAGCCAGCAGGTAAATCCGGACGCCGGCCAGATCCTCCCGGGCATATTCCGCCCACGCTGAATACGGTTCCAGCCTTACGGCCATGCCATAATGGTCCAGGCTTTGTCCAATCAGCGCCACTCCTTCGCGAAAAGACTGTTGCGCGGCGGCCGCCTGTCCCCGGCGCAGTTCACTGCCGAATCTTTCCAGAAGCGGCGCCGCCTGCTGCCGGTAAAGCCGGGCCGTTTTGACATGGCTCTCCCCCACAAAACGGCTGAAAGGATATTCAGCGATTATCCGCCCGTACCAGTATCGGGCCTTTTCAATGTCTCCCAGGTTTTCGTGGCACATGGCGGTGGCAATCATCGCATGGATGACATCGCGATGATCCACACGCGCCCGTCTGTCCAGCAGCGGCGCCATGATGGCAATGCCCCGTTGAAACCGCCCCGGAGCCGCTTCCGCCCTGTTTTGCGCGCTCAGGGCCATGCCCTCCTGAAAGGCCCGGTACCCGGCCTCGTAGATCCGCACCGGCCGGTTGCGTAAAAAGGCGCCGGAAAGTGCGATCCCAAATGAAACAACAATCACCAGGCCTGCAATCCATTGGCGGTTGCACCCTAAATGGCTTTCCAGCCGGTCCAGGCCCCCGTCGATCCGGCAAAGCGACCGGTGAAAAATCCGGCCGACACCGCCGGACAGCGTCTTTGCGCCCAAACGGAAAATCCCGGTACCCAGCAGCAGCAACACCCAGCCCCAGGTGATGCCGATCCCGGCAATGTCCCAACCGGTCCTTCCATAGGTCAGCACCACCTCGGTCTCCCGGGGAATGACCAGCATGAAATGAGGACTGACCGGGTAAACCCCCCGGGCGCCCCGCACTTTCCAGTTAGGAAAATAGGAAACCTTGATTAAATGCGGCAGCCCCACCCGGTTGGTTTTAAAACGGATCTCGTGGTGGGACAAGCGGGTCTCGATTTCAGTGCCATCGCGATCCAGACGGTTGCGACGGTACGATTCCAGATCGCGGAAAGAATCGGTGGTGCCGCCAAAAACCGCGCGATCATCCCTGTCTGTGACAAATTGCCGGGGCACCAGAAGCATATCCGCCCGGTCCGATTCTTTGAACAGGCTGAAAAAATCATCGGCCCATCGGCTGCCCTTGTAAAGTACCGGCCGCACCGCCGGAACATCGACATAGCGCTCTTGACTACGGGTATAACGAAAGAGTTTAATCGGTCCGAAAGACGCTTCCTCTGTAAAGTACGGTGAAGCCGACAAGGCTTTCCCGACACTTTTTGTCATTACCACAACCTGCGAAATATTGTAAAGGTCGAAATGCGCCGGCAGAACGGCCGGATTTATTCTGGAAAGAATCAGCGGCCCGGGCGTTTTAACTTCCTGGGAAAATTCGGTCTGCAGAAACGCGATGCTGCGGGACCCTAGCGCCCCGGCATAATGGATCCCTTCCAGGGTCTGGCGGCCTGAAAAATACGGCAGGGACTCAAACACCCGGTCGCCGCCGTAAGGCCCGTAGAGATCGCATTTCTCATAGGCCACCCGGGGCGCATTCAGGGCGTCGCGATCCGGATAGGATGTCCGCAGGTATTGATTCACGGCCCTGAAATCTTCGTAGCCGCCGGCAAGCTCATACCCCCGGTTGTTGTAGCGAAACCACCCATCAGCTTTTTGCGCCCCGAATATGGCCGCCGTAACCGCCACATAGACCACCGTCAGGGCGGCCAGAACTTTAACGGCCGTGCGGCTCTCAGCCATAAAAGGACCCGGCGTTTCCGCAATCAGGATCATCACCAGGGCAAACAGAACCGGCGGCAGAAAGCGGATGTCCGGCACCTCAAGAAAATGGGCGCTGAAATAAACGACCAGCGAACCCGCTATCAGCGCCAGCCATACAACGAACCGCTCGTCCCCGGCCGTTTCGGCGGCCTGCAGCAGGCGGTCCCTATGGCGGTTTGAAAAAAACAACACGGTGCCAAGGGCCGTCGCCGCGGCAGCGGCAACCAGTCGCACGGTCCACGGGTTCAGCAGAAACCCCCGGATGGATTCATTTGCGACTGATGGGACAATGACGGAATACAACCCCCAAACCCCGGACAGCACCACCATCAGCAGAGATATGGATCCGGCCCGGCAATAAAAGCCTTGCCGGCCCATCGACCCGGAGCGGCAGGCGTTGATGCCCAGGAAAGCGGTCGCCAGGCCGGCGACGACCGCCAGCGGCAGGACATAAGCGTCTAGGCGCTGAGCTGCCGTGCGGATCAGGATGGTGGAGGCGCCATGATCCGGTATTGCCAAACGGCTGTAAAAGAGACCGGTCCCCAGGGTCAGGTATTTGCTCGCCAGATAGACCAGGGCCGCAGCACCCAGCGCAAAAACAAGGGGGGCTGCCGTGGCAGATGCAAACGTGATTTTTTCACTGCGGCGCAAACCCGTCAGCGCCAGGCGGGGACCCATCAACACAACAATAATGAAAACACCGGCCATGACATGGCGCAGGGTTACGAATTCCTGCCAGATCATGTACACAGGGGTTGTAAAGGGGTGCCGGAAGGTTATCAGCGGGAGCAGCCAAAACGCCATCAGGGCGGCTGCCGTCAGTCCGACCTTGAGGGGATAGCGGATCCGGCCGGTCATTAAAAAAATTGCCAGCAGAATAGTCACGGCAGGTATGAAAACGAACAGGTGCGAAAGACCGATCAACCCCAGCAGAATGCCGTTTGCCGTTGCCCGGGTCCGGGTTTTTTCTCCGGTATAATAGTGGCCGATAAAGAGCGCCAGCAGTGCAAAGGCGAACATATAGCAGAATTCGCCGGCAAAGGTGCTCAGGGCGTTTCCCCCGAACATGGTATAGGCTTCATTGAAAAGTATCAGCACCGCACCCCCGGCGCCCATAACCGGAACCGGAAAACGATACTGCATCCGGCGCAGGCCCGCGTAAACGGCAACAGGAAAAAAATATATGCCGCTCATGATGGCCCATTTCAGGGTGATGCTCAGGGGAATGTTAAAGAGCTTGGCCGGAAGCGCCGCCAGCAGAAACGGCGGCAGGAAATAAAAGCTGAAGTTGGGATAGCCGCAGAAATTCCCCATATCCCAGCCGGTCAGTTGACCCCGGGGCAGCAGTTCCCGGGCCAGATGATGGGCCACCCCCTGCCAGCTGGCCGTATCCCCGCCGGTCACCACCGTATTGAAAAACAGGTAGCGGACATCAAAATAAACCATCAGAAACGCCGTCACCCCCGCCAGCAGGACCGCGTCCGTAATCTGTTCAATTCTGTGGTTGGGATATTTCATGCAATTCGTTGCGGATTGTCTGTTCTTCAGTTCTTCAGTTCTTCAGTTCTTCAGGTCTTCAGGTCTTCAGGTCTTCAGGTCTTCAGGTCTTCAGGTCTTCAGGTCTTCAGGTCTTCAGGTCTTTAGGCTGAAGGCTGAAGGA
>JARGFK010000091.1 GCA_029211065.1 Desulfobacterales bacterium | reverse complement strand
CATACATCAATGTCAATTATCAGCTTCCCAGCTCACCGGATAAATTAACCGGTCAAAAAGTTTTTCTGGAATATAAGGATGCACGGGCGGAAAAAGCCTTTTTATCACCATCCGCACATGCTGAATTTAAATACTTTACCGGTATTTTTTCCCTGACACTGACCGGTGCGCAACAAGACAACCTGGTGGGCAGTTATGATGCCGCTTCTCTTTTTAAGGAGGCCTTTAAAAGGCGGCTGAATTCTATAGGAGTTGAAGTGGCAGCTGAACGGGCCGACAACCAGCCGGTCATGGAAATCATCCTGAAGGATTTTTTTCTGGATCTGAAGGATAGAAAATGGATGGCCCGCATCAATTTTGAAACCCAATTAACCAGGGAACCGGGCCGTGTGGCCACTCAAAGCGTTGCCGCTGCGGCTGAACGGCTTAAAACCGTCGGCCGCAGTGAAGCCGAAAAAGTACTGGGTGAAATTTTTTCGGATGCAGTCAATGATGTAAAAATTTCCGAGCTGTTTCAAAAGGCGGGTATATAACGCACCCAACTGAACCGGCTTTATATTCAATCCTTTCCTCTAAATTTTCCCCGTTGCCGCGGGGGAGTCCCTTCAGCCGGGTGCCCGTACTTTTTTTGGGTTTCAGTCCGATCTAAAAAGCAGGCGGGTTTTATCCGCCTGCTTTGCCATTGGCTATTTTGGAAATTTGATGGTCACCTTCTCGCCGTCTTTATCTTTTTTTATTTTGACATTAAGATCAATGCTGTTTCCACGAATACCCAGAGACAGCGGGGTCTTGCCTTTATCCCCTTCAATATGAGTAATTTCCCGCATGGCCTTGAAAATTTTCTCACCCACCGCTTTCCCCGGTGATGGCAGTTCCGCCCGCCGGTACTTTGCGTTTACCGTCACCGTACCATCGGTTGATTTCTGAATCGTGATTTTTTTGGCATTGGCATTGATGCCGTGGAGCGCCGACAAGGCCAGCCACTTTAACGCAGCTTCATCCCCGTCAGCATCCTTTTTAAGGGCCGACATTTCCTTAAGCGGATCCGTGGTTGCATAGCAGTCACACAGTTCCTGCACTTTTAAATGTGGATTTCGTTTTTCTTTCATGGCGTATCCCCCTGTGTTGAAAAATTATCACCTTTTTTCCGGAACGATCTCCACCCAATACCCGTCCGGATCCTCGATGAAATAGATGCCCATTTTTTCATTTTCAAAACAAATGCAGCCCATTTCCTTGTGGCGTGCATGGGCGGCCGCATAGTCACTGGCTTTAAATGCAAGGTGGATTTCATTATCCCCCAAGTTATAGGGCTCGGTCCGGTCTTTCAGCCAGGTGAGCTCCAGGTTGTGGGTTGTCGTCCCGTCGCCCAGAAAAACCAGGGTAAACTTGCCTTCCGGACCTTCCTTACGGCGAGTTTCAACCAGACCAAGGGCTTTTTTATAAAAATCCAGACTTTTCTCCAGATTCAGGACGTTAATGTTGTTGTGTGCAAATGTAAATTTCATCTGTATCTCCCCCGTGAGTTTAAATTTGTCTAAAGCCATGTCAAAAACTCAGATCAGGCTTGTAATCAAGGCGTCCCGCTTATAAGCTGGACAACGCTTCCATCAGACCTCAAATGAGGTTTTTAAATGGCTTTTATGAATTTAAGTCCGCAATACATGTTGTCAACAGCAGGGCAAACTGCAGGTTGCCGGCAAAAAATTCGTGAGCATTTCATTCGGTGTTGTAAAAATGACCAAATGATTTATGTTTAGGGTAACAACCCAATCGGGGGTTTACAAATGAAAAGGAGAACATCATGGCCACATACGATTACGATATCGGTATTATCGGCGGCGGCGCCGCCGGCTTGACGGTTGCCTCGGGGGCCGCCCAGCTGGGCGCTAAAACCCTATTGGTGGAAAAAGAAGCGGTACTGGGCGGCGACTGCCTTCATTTCGGCTGTGTCCCCAGCAAAACCCTTATCAAAACCGCCGAGGTTTATCACCAGATGAAACACGCAGCCAGATTCGGTCTGCCGCCGGTGGATGTGCCGCCGGTGGATTTCAAGGCGGTTGCCGAAAGGATCCGATCGGTCATCAATGTTATTCAAAAGCATGATTCCGAGGAACGGTTTTGCAGGTTGGGCGCCCGGGTGGAATTCGGCGAAGCCGCGTTTACCGACGAACATGCCATCAAATTGAACGGCAAAACCTATTCCGCCGGCAAGTGGGTCATTGCCACCGGCTCTTCTGCCGGCATACCGCCCCTCAAGGGTCTGGAGCAAACGCCTTTCATTACCAACCGCGAAATCTTCTCTCTGGATCATCTGCCGGAATCCATGATCATCCTGGGCGGCGGCCCCATCAGCACGGAAATGTCCCAGGCCTTTTGCCGTCTGGGAACAAAAGTGACGGTGGTGAACCGCGGCGATCAGATTCTGGGCAAGGAAGACAAGGATATGGCCGACGCCGTTCTGGAAGTGCTCAAATCCGAAGGGGTCGTCTTCCATCTGGACTCAACCATCGAAGAAATCAAGGATCTGGGCAACCGGAAAGAAGTCGTCATTAAAGATAAAACCGGCCGGGTCAGTCGCCTTGAGGCGGAAATGATCCTGGTGGCCCTGGGAAGGTCAGCCAATGTCGATGGGCTGGGTCTGGAAAGTATCGGGGTTGAAATAGGCGACCGGGGAATTGTGGTGGATAACCGTTTGCGCACCAGCCAAAAACACATCTTTGCCGCCGGGGATGTCAACGGCGGCTATCAGTTTACCCACGCCGCCGGGTACGAAGGCGGCATCGTGGTCAGCAATGCCATCTTCCGGCTTCCGCGCAAAGCAAACTACACCTATCTGCCGTGGTGCACGTACTCGCAGCCGGAACTGGCCAGCATCGGCATGAACGAAAAAACAGCCAGGGCCGCCGGCATTGAATACAGCGTCTGGACCGAAGCATTCAAAGACAATGACCGCAGCCTGGCCGAAGGCGAGCCGGTGGGCAAGGTCAAGATGCTGCTGGATAAAAAAGAAAAACCCATCGGCATCCAGATCCTGGGACCCCATGCCGGCGATCTCATCAGCGAGTGGGTAGCCATTTTAAACGGCAGGGTCAAACTTGCCACCCTGGCCGGCGCCATCCATCCCTACCCCACCATCGCGGAAATCAACAAACGCGTTGCCGGGAGCTTTTTTAGCACCAAAATTTTTTCGGAAAAAGTCCAGAAGGGGCTTAAGTTTTTCTTCAATTTAAAAGGACGGGCCTGCACCCTGGAAGAATAAATTTTATTCCGAATCGCGCCAAATTTCGAGCAAAGTAACATCGTCGTTTGCGGATGATGCACCACGCCAGGAAATGACTGCGTCCAGCAGACCTTTGCCCCATGGCGGGCCAGCTGTTTTGCGGATATGGTCCATCAGGCGGCCATTGCCGAACAATTCAGACTGTTCATTTTCCGCTTCGGTCACCCCGTCGGTTAAAAAAAGAACCGCTTCGCCGGGGGACAACATAATCTCTTTCTTCTCATAGGTCATCTTAGGGATAACCCCCAATGACAGCCCCTTCATATCCTGAAGGCTTCGCAGCCCATCTTTATTCATCCACAAGGGGTGCAGGTGACCTCCCCGCACAAGCTGAAGCCTTCCGGAGCCCGGCCAGTATCTACCCAGAATGATGGTAGCAAAAAAACCTTCCTCGGCCATGAGGTTGTACATTCCGTCGTTGACAGCTTCAAGGAGTTTGTCCACATCTTCATGCAAAAGTGCTTCAGCCCGTATCCTCGACCATAATGCCACCATAATGAGCGCAGCAGGTAACCCCTTGTCTGAAACATCGGCCACATACAACATCCAGCTGCTATCGTTCATTGGGATAAAGTCATATAAATCCCCACCCACAAATGCGGCCGGCAAAGATACACCCCACGCGTGACTGCCGGAGGGAAGTTTGGGCAGTTCGGGCCAAAACAGGGCCTGAATTTTGGCCGCCGCACCCAGCTGAATCTCCATTTTCTGTTGCGCCAGCTTAACCTCAAGAAGCCTGGAGCGGATGATCGCCACCGCCGCCAGGTGCGCAAAACTTTCCAGCAGTTCCCTGTCTTCAATATCAAAACTTAATTTTTCCTTGGAGTTGAGCACATTGATTACGCCGAGAAGTTCTTCCTTATAAGCCATCGGCACACTAATTAAATTTCTGGTCAAAAAGCCGGTCTGTTTGTCGGCTTCTTTAAAAAACCGTGGATCATGCTGAACGTCATCAATGATCAGGGGCTTTTGCTTTACAGCCACCCATCCGGCAATCCCTTCTCCCATCTTGAGTTCAACCGCCGCCTTCAGCGTGTCCCCGCCTGATTCGCCGATGACCTCGTCTTTAACAGACGCGAACTCCAAAACGTTCCGTTCAGCATTATAGAGCATCAGGGAAGCGGCTTCGGCGTCAGTCACGGCTTTGGCGAGCTCCAGCAGCCTTGGGGATAAACCGCAGTGCGGCCGAGTTGATGCAGTAACGCAGCCCCGTGGGTTTAGGCCCGTCGTCGAAAACGTGGCCCAGATGCGAGTCCGCGTGCTTGCTGCGCACTTCGGTGCGAACCATGAAAAAGGCGCTGTCGCTTCTCTCAACGATATTATCCGGTTCCAGCGGTCGGGTAAAACTCGGCCACCCGGTTCCGGACTCGAACTTGTCAGTGGAACTGAAAAGCGGCTCCCCTGATATGATGTCGACGTAAATGCCCTCTTTGTGATTGTCCCAGTATTCGTTTCTAAAGGGGGGCTCGGTGCCCTCCTGGCGGGTGACCTTATACTGCATGGGCGTCAGGCGCTTGCGAAGTTCCTTTTCATCTGGAATCACATACATGGGCCCAGTACTTGAGGGCGTCATCCCGCTCTTTTTCATATCCGTATTCATATCATTTTTCATACCGCCGCCCATATCTTTTTCCATGGGTTCCATTGCCTTACCGCTCTTGCCCGTATCCTTCATGCTGCTGGTAGGCTTCGCCTCCATTGCTTTTGTCTTCATACCTTCATCCGTATTCGCCCAGGCCTCTTTCAGGAACTGGTCTCGTCCGGAACCGGAGCGGTACCAGTTGTAGCGGATCGGGTTGTTTCTGTAATAATCCTGGTGATATGCTTCAGCCTTATAAAACGGCCCGAGCCGGAGGATATCGGTGTCAATCGGTTTTTTAAAGGGCCCTGCAGCCGCCAGTTTTTTCTTGGAGGCCTCGGCCAGTTGACGCTCTTCTTCGGTTGCATAAAATATGGCGCTTCGATATTGGGAGCCCCTATCCACAAACTGGCCGCCCGCGTCCGTGGGGTCCACATGCCGCCAGAAAATCTCCAGCAGCTTCTCATAACTAATCTTTTCAGGATCGTAAATGACTTTTACGGCTTCGATATGGCCGGTACCGCCTGCTGAAACCTGATTATAGGTCGGATTCGTCAAGTTCCCGCCGGTGTACCCCGATATGACCTCACTGACACCGTCGACTTTTTCAAAATCCGATTCCGTGCACCAGAAACAACCGCCGGCAAAAACCGCTTCCTTCGTATTTCGGGATTTTTCGTCCATCTTTCCCTCCATTTTATTATCCATGCTTTTAACCGGGTAATAGCCCAAAAGGGCTACTGCCAGAATAAGCATTGCAATTTTTAATGTTCTCATATGTCACCTCCATTGTTTTGCCCTGGGTTTAAAAGATAATCATTTAGTTCCAATTGAAAACCTCTAACCTGAATCTTGCATCTAAATTAATGGGAATCTGTTTTCTTTCTGAATACAAAAGGGTTCGGAAAA
Source organism: Desulfobacterales bacterium (assembly GCA_029211065.1). Lineage (NCBI taxonomy): Bacteria > Pseudomonadati > Thermodesulfobacteriota > Desulfobacteria > Desulfobacterales > Desulfobacterales bacterium. Next base: position 13,250 of record JARGFK010000091.1, on the reverse strand, counting down.
AATTCAGGTCTTAAGGTTGACACATTCGTAAAAAGTCCCAAATCCCGTCATGCCTGCGAAGGCAGGCATCCAGAACCATTTGAAATCACTGGATTCCCGCCTTCGCGGGAATGACGATAAAGGCGCATTTTCGACTTTTTACGAGACCATCAAGGTTTGCCTGATTGAAAAATAAGACAGCGGATTAAAGGAGGTGTAAAGAAACTATAAAGAAATGTAGGGGAGAGCCTTGCTGTTCAGATCTTCAGCGTCATTACGATACTCGACCCGGTCTTGCCGGGGATCGGCTTCGATCTGAATATCCAGCATACCCTTCGTCGGTGTATAGCGGACGGCGTTGTCGGTCAGGGTTCGCAGGACGCGGCCTATCCGCTTCCGGTCTGCCCGGCCAGGGCCAAGCCTTCAGCGCCATCCACCGCAGTTACGGGTTTGAAACCTTCCCTCTCAAGATAGAGCGCAATCAGAGCAGCCGTGTTCGGGTCGTCTTCAATCACCAGCACTGTTTTTTTGTTTGATTTATCCATCACTTCAGATGCTCTTCCGTATACAGGGACAGCTCGATCATGCGCTCAAGGATTTCGTCTGTCGGCAGCCCGGGAAAATTGTGACGAACCAGTTCCTTGCAGAACAGGCGGCAGATGTAGCGCAGCTTACGGACTTTCTGCTTACCGGCGTACACGAAGTCTCTGTGCCCATTATTAATGACGACCACGTTCTTATCCGCTTCGAACCGTGAGCGCCACATTTCCCCCGGCGCCCGGCGGTAGGTATATCCGGGCAGCCCTTTGCGCGAACCCTCAGCTCCGGACGATTTGTCCAAAAGTGAATCCGTAACGGTAATCAACGCTTCATCAATGCATTCCGTCTCTCCCTGGCGAACACTGACCCTCACAGTGGTCAGGCCCGGTTCCGGGGGCGCTGTAAAAACAACTGACTCCCCATCATCGCCTTCAAGTCGCCCCTCACCGTCCGTAATTTCCCAGTGATAGTTCAGATCCTGCCATACGGTCCGACGAGAGCGATCCCGGCACACCGCCCGGAATTTTCGGCTTTTTTCAACCGGAACCACGCTCGACTTGGGAGAGATCAGCACACTGAACAACGGCCCGGCAAATTCAAAGAATTCTTTCTGCTCTCCCTCGTTGCCGTCAAAATCGGAGGATGACTCGGGTGTTCCCTCTGCCCGACCGTTTTCATTGCGGACAGCACCGCCCACCGGCCCGCTGGTAAAAAGTGTTTCTTTTTTCTTTTGCGTTTTGCCGCCATGGATATCGAACCAGTCATATTCCTCCTGGGGCAGACGCAGAAACGCTTCCTTCAAGGCACGCTGCACCTTACGCAGGATCTGGCGACTGGAACGCTCTTCTTCGGCCTTGCGCTGCTCTGCGATGATCTGCTGAAGCTGCGCTTCAACCGGTTCCAGCATCCGACAGAAAGCGTCAAACCGGTCATCCCGGATGATGCCATGACGCGTCCCGGGCGTCAGATTCAGGAACGGCGCATCCACAATTCCCTGCAGATACCCTGCCGTCCAAGGCTCTTTCTGAAAATGGTCGATCTCGGTAATCGAAGGCAACACGCGCGTGCCGCGCCGATACAATCCGATCCGGTTGTCGGATCCGGGGTCGCCCAAATACAGTTCCAGATCGATGTCACCCATCGGCGTATCGGCCGGTTTCAGGTCGTGGAGCAATCGCCCGCTGAACTGCCGCGGGACCACCACGTACTCTGACCGGCCGGTCCGATCCACAACCTTGACCGTTACGCCCGATTCCCTGATCCGGTCGCGGAGCTCGGACGCAAGATAGCGTTGGATCCTTTCCCCCGTCAGGGAGCGCAGACCCGGCAACAGGGGATATATCAACAGGTCGGTCCCTTTAAAGGGAATCAATACCCGTTTCTTTAGAACCAAAAAATCAGGCGAATCCTTGGCCATGGTCATTTCGTAGGTATTTCCATCCGCCCCGCAACAGGTGATGCTGAGGTTATGGCCCACCGTCCAGAAGCTGAGAAGACCGATGCCGAATTCACCCTGGATCCCCTCTGCGCCCTCAGCTTTAATCTGCCGCTTGATGGAATCACAGATATGCGTGGCCACGCGCCGAAAATCGGGCCTCCCCTGTTCGTCCCGGGAAATGCCGTCCCCGTCGTCGCTGACTTTAAGGTAGAATTCGCCCTTTTTCTTTCCCCGCATAATGATGACCTGCCTGGCGCGGGCATCGATGCTGTTTTCCACAAACTCGGCCACCGCCTTGAGCGGATTGGCCTGTGAACTGGCGATGATGCTGATGGCATTCCAGTGGTCGGCGATGCGCAACTTCCCGGTTTGTTCGTCTTTCTTCCTTTTTTTCCGCTTGGGTCCGGCCACAAGTAACCTCTTCGATTTAAGGTTTTGGTATTGCTAAAATCAGTTTTTCCTCAAGATAACTGAAACGGTCCTGAACATAATAGTCCCGGGCGTCTCTCTCCAAAATAGATCCCAGTTTGACCTTAAAATCATTTTCTTTCAGCCGCGACAGTCTTTGGAATAATGCTTTTGATTGCCCCGCAATCCCTTCCGGCAGTTTCACCCCCCTCCGGAGCAGGAACTCAATGTCAAAACAGTCCCTGATCTCGCCCCGGTTCAGAAAAGCTTCGATTTTGTTTTCCATCGTCTGTTCCAACGTATGAGCGTTGAGAACGACCTGCCGGTTACTGAATTTAGTAAAGGCGATTTTCTTTTGAAAATCGCAGGGCTTTATTTTTCTTCGTATCTCGATTTTCAGCCTTTTGGGATAATTGACGGAACGAAGTTCAAACAACAGCGTGTTTAGCTTTATCTGTGAGTCTGTGATTTCATAATCTTTTTCAAGCGCCTGCCGGATTCTGTTAAAATAACCTTTTTGGGATATGGTTTTGATAAACCAGAAATCGAGATCGACTGAATAGCGGTTCAGCTCATGGCATAGCCTCAGCATTGACCCGCCTCCGAAGACAAGCGGCTCAAGCGCCTTTGCACTGTTCATTTTGTCCAGGACTTCTATTTCAAAAACTTCATGCTGCCTTAAGATATCCATATTTTTTTAACATGTTTTGAGTTTTCAAAGGAAATTTTCTGCTCAGCCGTTCGAGAGTGACACTGTCAAGTTTTTCGGTATCCAGTGCTGAAATATCAAGCGCATAACGACCATATGATATCAGGTAAAATGCATCCAGCAGTGCCTTCTCCGGCACCGCTATAAAGAAACCCTTCTCTCGCTTAAATCCGAAATACAGACCGACTCCAACCTTTGTATATTTAAAAACGCTACCATTCAAACTGATTTCTTTTGTTCGTTTAACAGCAATCGATTCAATCAAACCCCTTTGCACCTGGGTCGTGATTGCATAGTATTCCAGAGCAGTCATGAGAGAGATATATGAGGGGGTCTGTCCAAGATTTGCCAGGGAATATTTTTCTTCCCATCCGGCAGCATCCCATACTTCCCGCAGAACATACAAATTTCTTTTTAGTCGCACCAACAGCCCTTTTTTTACATAACGGCTGGCAGCCACCCGGGCCGAGGCATTATTGATGCCGAGGACTTTGGCTAACTCCTCATACCCGAAATACAATTCGCTTAAATTTCTCAATTCCTGGAGTTTCATCAGATATACTTAATTAACCTTTTTGTTAATTAAATATACCTGATAAAAACGACTGTCAAGAAAAAAACGCCCTAAACGGATTATACCATTCAAATTATCCGACATAGAATGGCGTAAAAAAATAAACACCAACTTTCAGTGACAAACAAAAAAGGGGCACCGGATAAGACCGATACCCCTTAATTTTATTGTGGCGTCCCCAAGGGGATTTGAACCCCTGTTGCCGGCGTGAAAGGCCGGTGTCCTGGACCAGGCTAGACGATGGGGACATTTATTGCTGGTGGGCCGTGCGCGACTCGAACGCGCGACTCTCTGCTTAAAAGGCAGATACTCTACCGACTGAGTTAACGGCCCCTCCAAAAGTTTTTTTAACTAACGATATATTTAACGGTTGTCAATAAAAATTGCAAACAATTTGATTATTTTCGCCAGAACTCCGGCACCAGCAGAATAATAACCGTGTAAATTTCAAGTCTTCCCAGCAGCATGCACCATACCAGCAGCCATTTTCCCATGTAGGGAATCTGGGCAAAGTTGTCCACCGGCCCCACCATCCCCAGCCCCGGACCGATATTTCCCAAAGCGGCTGCAACGGCGGCGATGGACGTCACCAGGTCAACCCCCAGCCACGCCAGCAGCACGGCTGACACTGCAAACAACCCCGTATAGAGACCCATGAACCCTAAAACGCTGCGCATGACGTCCTCGGGAACCGGCTTTCCCTGTATCTTGATCTGGGTAACGGAATGGGGGTGAATGAGGGAGAACAGCTCCCGGTAGCAGTATTTCAGATAAAGCATCACCCGCAGGCATTTCATTCCGCCGCCGGTGGAACCGGCCGAAGCGCCGATAAACATGCAAAGGAGCAGAACCAGCTGTGAAAAAGCAGGCCACTGTTCATAATCGGCGGTGGCATAACCGGTGGTGGTAAGGATTGAGATCACCTGAAAAGAGCCGTAGCGCAAGGCCTGGCCGATGGTTTTATAGACCGAACCGTAAACATCGAAGCTTACAATCGCCGTTACAACCATGACCGTCACAAGGAAAAACCGGCACTCCGAATCCTTCCAGAAAACCAACGGTTTACCCCTCAAAAACTGGTAGTGCAGGGCAAAGTTAATTCCCGCCGCCAGCATGAAAAAATTGATGACCATATCGATATAGGTGCTGTTGTAATGGGCAACCGACGCGTTTTTAGGTGAAAACCCGCCGGTGGGCATGGTGGTAAAGGTGTGGCAAACCGAATCAAACAGGTCCATGCCTCCGAACATCAATAAAATCACCTGCGCAACCGATATCAGGGCGTATACTTTCCAGAGAATCATGGCGGTGTCCCGGACCCGAGGTTTGAGCTTGTCGGGGACCGGGCTGGGCACTTCGGCCTTATAAAGCTGCATGCCGCCCACCCCTAAAAAGGGCAGAATCGCCACCGACAGGACAATGATCCCCATCCCGCCGAGCCACTGGATCAGGCTGCGCCAGAACAGCAGGCCCTTGGCCACACTCTCGATGTTGGTCATGACCGAGGAGCCGGTGGTGGTAAACCCGGAAACGGATTCAAAATAGGCGTCCACAAAAAGATCGAACGTTCCGCCGATGTAAAACGGCAAGGCGCCGAAAAATCCGATCACGATCCAGCCGATGGCCACAATGGCCATGCCTTCTTTGTGACTGATATAATCCGTTTTGGGGCTGCGTGAAAACAGGTAGACCAGCAAACCGCTCAGGAGGGTGATGATCAGGGATTTGGTCAGCGGCTGAACGCTCCCATCCTGATAATACACCCCCCAAAGGAGGGCGAATACCATCGAAAAGCCCAGAAAAATGTTCAGTATGCCGATGATATTCAGGATGTAGCGCCAGCGCATTAAAAGTACTCCAGCTTGACTGCCATGAACTTCTCGATCTTGGGAACCGCCTGCCGGGACGCAAAGATGATGACCCGGTCCCCGGGTTCAATGATGCTGCTGCCGGAGGGGATGATGACCCTGTCCGCCCGAATGATAACGGTTATCAGCACCCCTTTGGGAAAGGAAATTTTATTAAGGGGTTTTCCGACAATATCCGATGTTTCCAGGGCAACCGTCTCTAAGATTTCAGCCTGTTCGCCTTTCAGCGATACCGCCGAAAGCACTTTGCCGCGGCGGATGTGTTTTAAGATGGTATTGATGGCTGAAAGCCTGGGGCTGACGACCTGATCGGTGCCGATGGTTTCCATCAGGTCGAAGTAGCTGAAACTGGTGATTCGGGTAATGGTCTTGCGGGCGCCCATACGTTTGGCCAGGAGGGAAGCCAAGATGTTCGTCTTTTCATCGTCGGTGAGCGTCACCACCAGGTCCATGTCCCGAATGCCCTCTTCTTTGAGCAACTCCTGGTTGGAGCCGTCGCCGCGGAGGACCACCACCTTGTTTAAGCGTTTGGCAAGTTCAAGACAGCGGTCGGGATTTTTTTCCACTATTTTGGTGTAGATATTTTTCTCCTCGAGGAGGTGACACAGCCGAAGCCCCAAACGCCCCCCGCCCACGATCATCACCCGGCGGACCGGTTCAACCTGCTTTTCAAAAATCGCCAGGGCATCCGTCAGGTTTTCCGCTTCGGTAACAAAGTACACCAGGTCCCCCGCCATCAGGCGGTCATCACCGCGGGGGATGGTCAAGACCGCCCCCCTGACAATTGCCGCGATCAGAGGGGCGGTTTTTCCGATTTTCATTGAAAGTTCTGCCAGCCGGACCCCGTCCAGCGGCGACCCCTTATCCAGTTGAACGCCGATAAATTTTACGCGCCCGTCGGCAAACTCTTCCACATCCGCTGCGCCGGGCACGCTCATGAGCCGATCGATGGTCCGGACCACTTCGGTTTCCGGATTGATAATGGTATCGATATGGGGGGCTTTTTCACGGAAGGTGTCATGATAGGCATCAAAGTCGGCATTTCGGATACGGGCCAGCTTTTTGGTAGCGGGCGAAATCACGTTGGCCACAAGGCAGGCAATCAGGTTAATCTCATCACTGTCGGTTACCGCCAGAAGTATCTCAGCCTGTTTAATGCCGGCTTCTTCCAATACTACCGGGGTGCTGCCGGAACCGGTGATGACCTGGACATCGCAACTGTCGGATATGCGCCGAATCGCCTCCGGATCTTTATCAATGACGATCACATCCTTGTTTTCAACCGACAGCCGGTTGGCGATATGAAAACCGACCTCACCGGCCCCTATAATGATAATTTTCAAGGGCTGAACTCCTTTAGATTAAGCAATAAGAAATGAGTTGAAATTACTATAGTTATGTTGACCTGTCAAATAATGACGCTATCCTGAAATTGCATCAAAACGCAACAATGATTTCGGACGCATTGGAACCTGTTTTGTTAATAAATCATATGCCCTGTAAAGAAAATAAAGAGGTGAGATTTTGGATTGCGGTCTATATAAAAATCATCGAAAGACCCAAGGCAATAATTACCAAAAGGGCGATCCAGTCTCTTGGGGTGGACTTCAGTTCCGGGCCGGTTCGATTCTCGCTGTAACATCGTGCTTCCATGGCCGTGATCAAACGATCCGCGTTTTCAAAGGTTCGCCGGATCAGCGGAATGCCCAGTTTTGTGAGACGGTATAACGGATTTTCCCTGTTTTCAACCCCTCTGGCCCGCTGGGCTTCGGCGGTCTCCCTGACTTGGTTCAGGATCACCGGTATGAACCGCATGATCAGGCCCATCATGGTTCCAATCCGCTTTGCCGGGACCGCCGGAATCGGTTTTAAAATCCATTCAACCGCTGCCCGTATTTCCGACGGACGGGTCGTTGCCGTTAAAAGGAGCCCCAGCAAAACAATCAGCAACAGTCGCCAGCAAACCAGCACACCGTCCACAAGCCCCTCCCGCGTGATGGTAATGAGTGCGCTGGTAAAAACAGCTTCACCCGGGGTCGCCAACGCACGGGCGGCAAACACGACAATGAGCAGAAACAAAAAATAGCGCAGTTCCCTTAAAACGGCAACCAGCGGCAACCGTAGGTCCGAAAGAATCCACCACAGACCGCCGCATAAAAACAGCAGCGCCCACAAACCCGCCTTCAGACTGGCCAGACTGATCAAAACCAGAAACAGGAGTTTGAAACGGGCATCCAGACCATGTGCGAGGGACCTGCCGACCTGATAACTGAAGCTGGTCAGTTCAGCCATGAGCTTACCTCCAGACCCAGACGGGAAGCACAGGGCGCTCTCACACCGAATTGCTCGGCATCCTTGATGACTGTTCCCGGCGGACCGTCCCGGACGATTTTACCGTCTGCCAAAATAATGAGACGCCCGGCATGGGCGATCACCTTTTCCAGATCATGGGTGGTCACCAGGATCGTATGACCGGACTGATGCAGCGAAACAATCCGCCCCAGCACCTGCCGCACACCGGGGTAATCGAGACTGGAAAAAGGTTCATCAAAAATGACCACCCTGGGCCGCATGGCCAGAACCCCGGCGATGGCCAGTCGGCGTTTTTCGCCGCCCGATAGGAGATGCGGCCGCTGGTGGGCCAGATGGGTCAGGCCCACCGACTGCAATGAAGTTTCCACCCGTTTGTTGATTTCTGCGCGGTCCAGGGACAGATTTTCCGGCCCGAAAGCCACATCGTCATATACGGTTTCGCCCACGATCTGGCTGTCAGGATCCTGAAACACCATCCCCACCATTTGCCGCGCCCGCACAACATCCCGGGCCACATCCATGCCGTCCAGCAGGACCTTGCCGGCAGTCGGCTTCATCAGCCCGTTCAAATGACGAATAAATGTGGTTTTGCCGGACCCGTTGGGCCCGGCAATAATCACGAATTCACCCTCGCCGACGGAGAGCGTGATGCGGTCGATTCCCAGCTTTCCGTTGGAAAAGCGATGGCTTAAATTTTCAGCTTCAATCATCTTGTTTCAACGCCCACCTGTCGTAAATAGACCCTGTTGGTGCAAAAGTCGAGGATGCCCCAGATCCAAGGCGTCCAAGGGCGAAGCCGTAGTATTTTACTGCGAGCTCTTGGCAACGAAGGAGATGGGGTATCCTCGGCTTTCCCTTCGGGTAAAAAACATGACAATTTTTTATTTGTTTTAAATATCACCAAAAGTTTATTCGGAAAACATACCCAAATTTATTAAAATGCCTTGTTATCATTCTTTTTTCTATAATTTGTCATGTATTTTATGCAACTGCAGGGTTGAGCAGCGGACGAACCACCCTGGTAATCGGAACGGCAGCAAGGATCTTGAGGCTGTCTCCCACCAGAAAAGGGAGCATTCCCACGGTCACAGCCTTATTGAAAGTCATGCCCGTTACGGTTTTAAGCCAGACCACGCCTGCGGAATAAATGATGAAGGTGCCGACCGCCATGGCGATCACATCAATTATCCAGTGCCGGTACGCTTTCTCCGTAATCAGACCGATAACAAATACGGCCGCCAGATAGCCGAAAAGATATCCGCCCGTGGGTCCCGCCAGCCGTCCGATTCCGCCGGTACCGCCGGCAAAGACCGGCAGCCCGCAGAAGCCGGCCAATAAATATACGGCCACGCTGGCCGATCCCCAGCGGCTTCCCAAAAGCAGCCCGGTCAGATAAATAAACAGTGTCTGAAGGGATATCGGCACCGGACCAATGGGAATGATCAAATAGGCGCCGGCTGCCGTCAGCGCCGCCAGGAGCGACGCGTATACTGTCATGCGCAGTTGCTCAGAATTATCCATGAAATAATTTACTCCTTTGATCTCGATAAGTTACAGATAACAATCGCCGCTAACGATTTTTTTTAAGGACCCGTCCGGCAGCCGCAACAGCAAAGCGCCGTTATCATCCACATCCTCCGCAACCCCTTCGACGGTTTCCCGGGTCGTTACGATCTTTACCGATCGCCCCAGTGTCAGGGTATGGCGTTTCCATTCCGGGATCACGGCATCAAGGGACAGCGATTCCAGCCGGGTTTCAAACACGTCCAGAAAATCGGTCAGCAACGCTTTTCGTGAAAACGCCTTTCCGTGAATCTTTTTTAAGGAAATAGCCCCCGGTTCTCTGTTGGAAGGGTCGTTGTTGACGTTCACCCCGATGCCGATATTGATGAAGGTTGCCGTATCGGAATCAGCTTCCATTTCCGACAGCATGCCTGAAATTTTTTTGCCGTCCACTAGAATGTCATTGGGCCATTTTACTTTGGCATCGATGCTGTACAAGCGGCGCAGCGTCTGCGCCAGGACCAGCGATGCCAGGAAATTGATCCGCGGCGCAAGGGCGGTGGGTACCCCCGGCCGCAGCACCATGGTAAAGTATAGGCCGCCATCGGCCGAAAGCCAAACCCGTTTTAAGCGGCCGCGGCCCTGCTGCTGACGGCCGGCAATTACAATGGTAAAGTGGGGCGAGCCCTTGCGGGCCATCTCTTTGGCTATTTCCATTGTGGAGGTTGCCTCGGGGAAATAATGGACATGGGCTTCCCGGCCGGAAAATTCCCAGGGAAAAAGGGCGTCGAAAGAACCATTGAGGCAATAGCCCTTGGCGGTACTGACGATCGGGTATCCGCATTCCTGCAGTTTCCGGATATGTTTCCAGACCGACACCCGTGAAACGCCCAAAGTCCGGCTCAATGCCTCGCCTGAAACAATGCCATTATCCCTCCGAAGTGCTTTTAAAATCTGCCTTTTCATACGATATCACCTTTTGGTTAACCTTTAAGGAATATTTGGTTAACGAAAAGCGCCCGGCTTGTCAATAATTATATTTGGTCCGGAATTCGAATGCTTGCGGCGAGCCCTTCGGTCATGAGCCTCAGGGTCGAGCCGCTGCGGGGAATTTACTCGCTATTGCGGTTCAAGGCAGGGTAATCTTCATTGAGGTTACGGTTTATTTTCTTGGCGGTCCGTCAGGGGTTTAAATTTACGGCGCTTTCGAAGCTCTCTGATTAACTCATCAAATTCATTTTGCTGATCGGGGTTCAGGACTTTTTTCATCTCTATATAACTTTCATCCCTTATTCTCTTGAGCTCGGAACGGTTCATCAGTATTTGCGTCCGTCTCTGCCCGTCCATTTGATCGATAACGGTTTTAAAAACATTTTGCTGATCTTCCGTCAAACGGAGTCTTTCAGAAAATTTATTCAGAACGAACGCCTTTCTTTCCCCGGGGTTTTTTCTGAAACGATCAAAAAGGTACTGATGATAAAATCCGGTACCCAGTGACCCCAGCAGCACGCCGAGTACAAATACCAGCAATATCCCTGTTATCATTTTCCATTTTTTCATCTCATCACCTTAGAGCGGCAAAAGCTGAACCAGACTGACCTCTTCCGCATCCGTGATAAAGGATATGAGCACATTGAAATCCGGCGTAAAATCAAATTTCAGCAATACAGCCGCCGACACAATGATCAGCAGGCAGGTGATCGGCGTCAGCCGCCATGCAAACTGCCCGAACTGCACCAGCGGGTCCGGTTTTAGTTGCAAGGCACCTAAAATCCTGACACGACGCATCACATTCGCCTGCCACCGAACATCTAATTCCAGCTTCTCTTTTTCATGATACCGCTGGAGCAGTATTTTCTTTAATACTTCCAGCCGATACTCAAGAGATTTCATGGTTGCATCCCCCGCCCTGGTTTAGAATCATACTTTTGAGCGTTTTTTCAAGTTTCCTTCGGGCACGAAACGACCGGATTTTTACGTTGGCAACACTCCAGCTCAACAGTTTCGCCGCTTCTTTCACCGAAAGGTCTTCAAAATAAACCAACGCAAGAACCATTCTATCTTCCGCGGGCAGCCTTGCCAAAGCCCAGTCGAGCACTTCGCCGGCTTCGCTTCGGTATCCTTTTGGCGCAGATAATTCTTCCCGCTGTTCAGACATCACATTCTCAAGCCGCTGCTGATGCCTGTCGGTCAATTCGCTCAGGGGAATTTCCCTTGCGCGGTATGCCTTGCGCCAATAATCATAACAGGTCCTCACGGCAATGGACGCCAGCCAGTGTGAAAAATCGCCGGTTCCATTGAACGTCGGCAACGATCGGTTGGCCCGCACGAAAACATCCTGGATCGTCTCTTCCACCTCATGGTTCGGCAAATGTCTGTTTACAACCCGCAAAACAAGCGCTTGATGCCGATTTAACAGTATCTCAAAGGCATTGACATTTCCGCCGACAACCTGTCGGACAATGTCGGCGTCACTGGGCGTGGACGTGTCATTGTGCATGTGAACGCTATAGGCGACTCTCTTTGGAGCGTCAACGCAAAACTGACCCTAAATCGACTGCTGCTTCTGGTATTTCCAAGCTCAGTGGCGTTATGCCCTATGATATCTGATAATTACATGTAGCTAATATCCGGTTTCGTGTCTAATAAGATCGTTCTTCCGGAAGAGAGCCGAATCGATGCTTCATTTTCTCTAACCGTTACGCTTTTTTATCTTTCAGCACTTCCCTTTGCGCGGGTGTCAGCAGCGCGTTCAGCTCACCCATCATTTTCGCCCTTAATACAAATCTGTCTTCTCTAAGTGCCGATACCTGGCGAAAAGCCTGACGGACAGCCGCCTCATTGAACAGGTCTGACTGTATGATTGCCCGCAGATTCTTTCTCGCATCAGTTACATTCGATCGAAGGGGTTCTCCCGCCACCCGATACCTGTTTATAATATTCATCATTTCGGCCTGCTGAGCTTCCGTTAGTTTTAGTTCCATAAAAAGCTGCAGTCTGCCCAAACCCGGATCCATTCCGGCGCCTGGCCGGCCGAATCCAATGGGTCCGGCTTCTACGGCGAATGCGATCATAAAAATCAAAAGTCCGGCTACTGCGCCTGCAATTGTTTTTTTTTGATTCATCTTGCCTCCTGTATTTATTCCCGGCTGTTATTTATAATTTCGCTTTGAACGTTAAGTCGTCGGCCGTTTTGGAAAGGTTACAAAAAAATTCATGTAACCATTAACCAACCCGCAGCGACATATCGGCATATAAATTCGGACTCGATTTTTTTGAACCTACCTTACGATTAGGGCCGTTCCAGAGAGAACAAATGGTGGTAAACAGCCTGTTCGGTGTGATGGTTCCCATCGGACAAATTATCAGAACCAATAAATTCCCTTTTACCGTCATTGGGATGCATGCTTCAAAAAGACAAACCACCTGGGGACAGGATCACGAGGAAGTCGTTTAAGTGCCTCTGACAAACGGGCAGCGGGTCCTTTTCGGCTCTCGCTTATCCGGTATGGTGCGAGTCATGATGGTCGGGCCACCGGTTCGGATGTTATGAAAGTGGCCGGGAAATCACCCGGTTATTGCAGCAGCGCCACCGAATCCGCTCCGATCAGGATGATGACTTTTCAATTCGCAATTTAACCGAAGCCATGTCTACGGCCGAATCATCCGCCAATGTCATGACGATCCTGCTGGGCGCCATCGCCTCCATCTCTTTGCTGGTGGTCGGGATCGGCATCATGAACATCATGCTGGTTTCCGTTACGGAAAGAACCCGCGAAATCGGCATCCGCATGGCCGTGGGCGCCCAGCAGCGGGATATTCTTTATCAGTTTTTAACGGAAGCGCTGGTATTGAGCCTGATCGGCGGGATTATCGGCATCTTCCTGGGGGTTCTCGCGTCTCAGCTGGTGTCTCAGT
>JARGFK010000090.1 GCA_029211065.1 Desulfobacterales bacterium | reverse complement strand
CCGACATAAGTTTCATCAATTTCAATGGCTCCAGTCAATTGGTCCCGTCCAGGACGTACCATGGCACGACGCAATTTTAGTTGTCAAAACTTCATTCCTTTTCAGCCGCCGGATAATTCCGTTTCAATCGGCAAAAACTTGCAAATAACAGCGCGTAACAATTGAACCTGTCCTGGATATTATGTACAATTGGAGGGAATCAATATTTGAAACAATTGCGGCGATCTCATCGGGTTCAATTGAACGCGCTCTAATTTACTCAAACAGTTTGCCGACTGAAACAAAATCATCCGGCGGCTGTCGTAAAATCTACTTAGAAGGTATCCTATCGGAACATATTTTTGGCAATCGCTATAGTAATCGAGAAAAGTTTGTAAATGCTATGAACCGTTTAATTTTGTAGCCGCTATTTTTACCGCCTCAATGATCTGAACATAACCGGTGCAGCGGCAAATATTGCCGCTCAACGCCAGTTTGATATCTTCATCTGCGGGATTTTTTTTATGATCCAGCAAGGCTTTGGCGGAAAGGATCATGCCGGGGGTGCAAAAGCCGCACTGGACGGCGCCGGCCTCAAGAAAGGATTCCTGGAGGGGGTGAAGGGTATCCCCCCGGGCCAAACCTTCAATGGTGATGACGCTTTTGCCCTGTGCTTTCATGGCCGGGACCAGGCATGAATTCACCGGTATCCCATTGAGCAGAACCGTACAGGCGCCGCACTCACCATCACCGCAGCCCTGTTTGGTTCCCGTCAGCAATAAACGATCCCGTAGCACGTCGATCAGGCGGTCATCCGCCTCAACCTCAACAAGTGTAATTTCGCCGTTGAGCGTGAAACTCAGATTATGTTTGATGGTTCTCTGCGTCATAACGGTTCCTCATCTTTCTTATTGGCGGGACCCGGACTAACATGCAAGCCTTTCGCTTGCGTCCATGATTACCTGTTTAACAAGCACTTTTAATAATTCGCGGCGATAATCGGCACAACCCCTCAGGCAGCTGCTTCTGGGATTGGCTTCCCGGCTGGCCAATATGGCGGCTTCGTCGATGGCTTTTAAATCGCCCAGCGCAGCGCCTCTTAAAACAACTTCGGCCTGTTGGGGACGAAAAGGTCTGTCCGCCACCGGACCTATCGCTAAGCGAGCGGAAATGATTGTCTCATTTTCACAGGTCAGCGCAGCGGCTGCGTTGACGATGGGAAAACAAAATGAATTGCGCGGTGAAATGCGGCCGTAAGCATTGCCGTGTTTCTTTTGCGGTCTGGGAATTTTGATGGCGGTGATAATCTCCCGGCTGCTGTCGATTTTGCTTTGGCCCACCCCGGCATAGAGATCTTCAACCGCCGCCGAGCGTTTCCCCTCCGGCGAGGCGATTTCCACGCTGGCATCTAAAGCCACAAGGGCTACGGCCGCGTCCGCCCCCGGCATGGCCGTGACAATGTTTCCGGTTAATGTTGCGATATTGCGAATCTGGGGGGAACCGATACTTCCGCAGGCCCTGGTTAGGGCCGGCCAGGTTTGGGATAGGGTTTCGTTTCCAGCAACCTGGGCATGGGTGGTTCCGGCACCGACAACCAGATCGGTCTGGGTTTCGAACAGATCGCAGAAGTTTTCAATGCCGGTGACATCCACCAGGACGGTTGGTTTAAGTTTTTTTTGCGCCAGTTTTGGCATCAGGTCGGTACCGCCGGCGATGAGCATGACGCGTCCTCTAAAGCGGTTCAGCAGGGCCAGGCATTCATCAATGCTTTCAGGGATCAGATACTGTTCGATGCTCATGGGATTACCTCACGGAGTTGATACCGCATTCCGGGTAGAGGGCTGCGAACACGTCCTCGGCCGTTATGGGCAGCTTTTTTATGCGCACGCCGACGGCATCTTCAATGGCATTTGCAATGGCCGGCGCCATGGGGATCAGGGTCGGTTCGCCCACACCCTTTGCACCATAGGGCCCCACCGGGTCATTGGTTTCAACAAAAATCGGTGTAACGAGCGGCATGTCGCGGATGGTGATCAGGTTGTAATTTCGCAGGCTCGTGGTTTTGAGGTCGCCGTTTTCATAAACGATGTTTTCATAAAGGGCCCAGCCGGCTCCCTGGGCGATGCCGCCGAAGACTTGGCCGCGGACCCCATTGGGATTGATGACGCGGCCGACATCATGGGCGGCGGCAACCCGCAATACCCTGACCTGGCCGGTTTGGGTGTCCACTTCAACCTCTACAGCCTGGGCGGCATAGGTATAAGCACTGGAATAGTCGCCGTAGAATTTATCATCCGCTCCCTGGGTGGGGGGATCGTAGGCTACGCAAGCGGTCAGCGCTTGGGTTGTTTTGGACCGAATGGCGTTTTGACAAAGCTTGGCCACCGACAGTTTTCGATCGGGATCGGATTTGATCAACACCGTACCGTTTTTGATCTCAAGAAGTTCGGGGGGAACATCCATTAAATTGCCGGCCAGATCCAGCAACTGCTCTTTGACTTTCAGCGATGCCAGGTAAACCGCTTTGCCGCCGACAGTGGTCACCCGGCTGGAATAAGACCCGAAGCAAAAGGGGCTGACATCGGTATCCAGGGGCATGACGATGACGTCTTCAACGGAAATGCCCAAGGTTTCGGCTGCTATCATGGCAAAGATGGTTCGGGCGCCTTGTCCCATATCACTTTCGCCATGATAGACCACCAGCTTGCCGTCTTCTTGAAAACGGACCATGGAGGATGAACCGTCAAAATTATTGCCGGCGCGATTGCCGGACACATGATTCATGCAGGCGATGCCGATGCCGCGTTTGATGCGCCCGCCGTTACCTGTTTTTGGCTGACGGTCTTTGGTGATGGCAGCAGCCGCCTTTTCCAGACATTCTCCCAAGCCGCAGCTGCGCAGCTGCCAGCCGTGCAGGGTGGTGTCGCCCTGGCGGGACGCGTTTTTCAGCCGGACCTGAAGCGGGTCGAGCCCCAGTTTGCGTGAACAGATGTTGATCATGGATTCAAGGGCAAAGTGCGACTGGGAGTTGCCGTAACCTCTAAACCCGCTGGTGGGCGTTTTGTTGGTGTAGGCCAAACAGGATTCGGTCCGGGTGGCTTTAAAGCGGTACAGACAATCGGTCCGCATGGACATGTTCAGGGTTACCTTGGGTGCAGCCCAGGAATAGGCCCCGTTATCCGCCAAAATCTGCATCGCTTTGCAGATCATCGTCCCGTCCTTCATCATTCCCAGCGTAACTTTGATGCGAGCAGAGACCCGCGGACGGGAGGCAATGAATTCTTCCTGCCGGGTCATGACGTACTTGACCGGGCGCTTTGCTTTTTTGGCCAAAAGGGCAATGAGGGGATGAAAATTGCGGATCCATATTTTGCCGCCGAAGGCGCCGCCGATGGTGGGAACCTTAATGCTGATTTGACTGGGGCTGGTTCCCAGGGCCTTTGCGATTTCAGAGCGGGCCTGAAACGCGGCCTGGATGCCGCTATAAATACTTAAACGGCCATCCGGCTCCCAGTTTGCAATAACACCGAAGGGCTCCAGATAACAGGGCAGCACCCGTGGGGTCGTGAATTCTTCTCTAAAGACATGATCGCAGCGCGCCAGTTCACGCTCATAGTTTCCACGTTCAATCCGGTAGCCTTTGGCGATATTGCCCGGTTTATCGGCATGGACCAGGGGGGCATCCACTTTTATGGCCGATTCCGGATCGAAGACGGCGGGCAGCGGTTCGTATTCGACTTTAATTAAATCCAGGGCCTTTCTGGCAATTTTAGGGCTGACGGCGGCAACTGCAGCGACTTCTTCGCCGGCATAACGGACCTTATCCGTGGGCAGGATGGTGGTGTCCGGCACATCGCAGCCGAAGCGGTTTGCAGGACACTCCGCCCCCGTTAAGACGGCCTTTACGCCGGGCAATGCAGCGGCCCCGGAAATATCGATTTTTATGATACGGGCATGGGCGTGGGGTGATCGCAGGATCCGGGCATACAGCATTCCCGGCAGGATGATATCATCCAGATACCGGGCCTGGCCTTTGACTTTTTCCAAACCGTCAACAAACCTTATGGGGCGACCGAGCACGGCGTGAGTGTTTTCCATTTTCTACCTCATTTTGGGCAAGCCTGAACCAAGCGGGCAAATTTCGGCGGCCATATGCCGACCTGGTTTTGAATAAAAACAATCGCAGCGGCAATCATTTCCTGGTCGTACAGCAGTCGGGCGTGTTCCCTAGCGCCCGCCACCGCCCGGGAAACAGCTTGCGGGCTTAACCCGCCGATACGGCAGGTGACCAGATGCCCCTGAATGTCGGTCAGCGCGTCTATCATTTCAGCCGAACAGCGTTCGATTCCGGGATGGTCACAGGTTGCTGCATTGGCTACGGCCGTGGCAGCGGCATCGGCCAAGGCACTGCTTTTGGCAAAACACGTAACAGCCGAAGCAATCCCCTTTGTCAGGCTGCGGCCGCCGAAACCGCTGGTGGCAACCCCTTCTATATAAGAAAGGCCGCTGCTGTCGGGCAGGTCGACCACATGCGTAACATTCCCGCGGGCCAGATCCGCCACCAATCCGATCCGGACAGGCTGTTTGGACTTGCCGCGGCAGAAGGCGATGTCACCGCCGTTGTTTACAATGACCCTGTCGGCGCCTTCGGAAATGACGTTTTCTTTTACCATGTCTGAAAATGCGCCGGCCACAGCCGCCATGGGGGTGACGTCGCCCTGGTTTAGCAGGGCTGCAGCATGGATCATGCGCTCCAGTACTTGCGGCAGATGCGGCAGATTGATTGCGGTTAATTGCGCTATCGGTTTCCGGGCGATTGGTAAATGTTCCGACAGCACCTGTAGTAGGCGCAGCGCTTTTTTTGCACCGGCCACGGCCGGGTCTTCCGCCGGCAAGCGGTTGCGCCAGGCGGAAATGGTCATGTGAACCGGCCCGTGGTCAACCAGAACACTGCCCGGTGCGATTATATGATATCCCTCTGGCAAAATCGGTCATCCTTTTAAAGACGTGTTGGTAAATCCGCAAGGCGCCGGTTCAATTTTTAATCTTTTCGGATTCGACCGTGGCGCAAATCTCCGGCGGCGGCGTCTGCTGGCTGCGGTTACGGATCACGATCCGGCCGTCAATCAGCGCCATTGAAATTCCCAACAGGTTACCTTCTTTCAGCGCCGCCAAAGGGTTTTCACCGGGAGAGCCCTGTATTTTACCAAGAATAATCAGATCAGCCGGTTTGTCGATTTGAATAACCCCGGAGTCCAGATGGTGCGCCCGCGCCGGCCCGCCTGTGGCCATGCAAATGGCCTCTTCAGGTTTTACCCCATCAGCAGAAGCGACTACCGCCATGATGCGCAGCATTCCCCGCGGGGTCACACCTGCACCGCTGGGGGTATCGGTTCCTAAAATGATGCGGCCGAGCTCATTGCGCTCGGATACCATCTGCAACAGTTTAACGGTGTAGGCATTATTGCCGTTGTAAACGATTTCAAGAAAGGCGTTTGTCTTTCTGACAACCGTTTCCATATCATTCAAAGACAAAGGGATCGGGCCGCCGGTTATGTGGCCGATGATATCCGGTTGAATTTCTAAAATAACGCCTGCATCTGCCGCACGGCTGACACCGGAACGGGAGACGCCGCCCGCATGAATTTTGATCTTTAATTTTTTTTGGCGGGCCCAGGAGGTGTAATTGGCGGTTTCTCCAGGATCGTCACCGTAAGGATAAAAGATGAATTTGACGCATTTGCTGCCGGCAGCTGCAACAGCCTCAAAATCGGACTCCGTTAATCCCGGAACCAGCAGCAGCGTTCCGGCTTCCACTTTTACCCCTCCGGGCCGGTAGCGGTCATAACAGGCCCGGGTGACAATGGCCAGGGATCTGAAAACAACCGGGTCCGGATCGTCTATGGGGAGGCCGGGCAGATGAAGTTCTCCGGCTGATACCATGCGGGTGGTCCCGCCGTGCAAATAATTGCTGATCCAGTTGGTTGCGTTTTGAACCGGCGTAAAATCTCCGATGGAAAGGTGGACATGGGAGTCAATCAGTCCGGGGGTGACCATGTTTTTCCGGGCGTTGATAATGGTATCGGCCTGGGTGCGTTCCGTTCCGATTTCTCTGAAAAGGCCGTCTTCAATATAAATCGAATCGGCCGGACTGACCGGATTTTTGATGTCGCCGGTAATGAGTGTGCCGATATTATAAATGAGTACCGATGCCACCGCATGCCTCCACTTTAACTATTTATTTCATCCCAGGGTCGAGTTTCGCGTTCCTGCAGAAGATCTTCAAGCGTTGTTAAGTTTTGTTGATGCCCCCCCAGGCGGAAATAGGTTTCTTTCTCCATGGTGTATTCCAACGGAACGACAACAGCCGGCGAAGGTGTCCAGGAAAATGGGCGCCAGCGCATTTTGGCAACATCCACCAGAAAATTAATGCCGCCGCCCGGCATGACATATGCGGGAACGCCGCCGACGGTCAGCCGAACATCCCCGTTGTGAACCGCCTGGTTCAGCTTTATCGGATAGGCGGTAATCCCGGCGCGTGCGCTGCCGCCGCAGCCGCCCATGTAAACGGCAGAAGTTAGAGAATTTTCCTTATTTTTCTGTATCAGGCCCTTGATTTCTTCCACCGTCGGGGGAACGGCAAGGGGATGAAACTGCTTGTTTTGATCGGCCTGGAGCAGCGCGGAGTGCCGGCCGGTGACTTCCAGAATCAGCACTTTCATACCGTCCCATACTTTATCCGGATCGGTTATGCTGAAAGCCTGAAGGGGGTCCGTAATATTCGTTCCCCCCCACCCGTTGCCGATATCACCGAAATATCGTCCCGGTGTTGAATATCTGCCGGGGGGCTTAATGCCGCTTGGTTTAAAGCCCAGGATATGGCCCACATGGCTTTCAGAAAATAAACCGGTAATGTCTGAATCCAGGATGATTATCTCATCCGCCAGGTCTTTTAATTTCAACCCAAAGATGCCCATGATGCCGGCGCCACAGGCAATTTTCATGGCATCGGCGGCTATTTTGTCGATAACGGGGGGATGCCCCACCTGGAGCTCCAGTCTGGCGCCTTTGTGAACCTTGAGCGTGAAAGGCTCATTGTTGGCAATGTCGACAATGAGCCGGGTGGTTTTTAAACGGCTTTTGGTTTTCATGATATTGACGCCGCCGATGCTGATCATTTTGGAGCCATATTGTTCGGTGGTGACATGGCCGACGGCGGCCCCGCGGTATTTTACAGTTGCCGTTTCATCGCCGATAAACCGGTCGGTATCGATTTTTACCATGATACTGGAATATGTCAGGGGGGATTCGCTGACCACGGTGACGACATCCACGTCGCCCACTTTTTTTTGGGCGGCATACGGTGCGGGAATATAGTCCGGATAAGTGCTGCCGGCGCCGATGGCCGTAATCAGCGGCTGACTGATCAGGGTTTGGCGATAGCGGTCTTTAAGCGCTTTGGATAGCGGCAGAACCAGGGGCCGGGCGGGTTTGAGTGTGTTCCGTTCGTTGCGGTAACGTTGGCAGGCGCCCAAATATCCCACCGGTATCTGACAACCCACCGGGCAGTGGTCACAGCGAATTTCACGGGCCCGTTCCTCGGTTGGAAGCAATAAGGCCTTTGCCGGGCAGATGGTCACGCACAGTCCGCAGCGGACGCAGTTCTCTCCGAACCGGGGCAGGTTGCTTTCCATTTCGATGGCATGAACTGAACATTCCTGGGAGCAAATTTTACAGCCGGTGCAAAGATCACGGTCTAATTGCATCTAAGGTCCTTTCATTGAACTGTCTGATCTTTTCCCAACCGGTTCCAAAAAGCTGCTGAACTTGGCTGGGGAGCGCCTCTTGTATTTTAATGATATAGATTTCGTGAATGATAAAATCCCGAAACAGCATGACCAGTCCGGTATTATCGGTCCAAAGCCCGCTGCCGCTGTTGTCATTACTGAAATTGGCTATGGCGGCCCGGTTGCTGTCTGCTGCAAATACAAATCGCCGCAGGCCCATTTCCCGCAGGGGATAGTCGGAGGGCTGATGCTGGTAGACGGTTTTCAGCTTAAAATTGGTCGTGCCATAGACAACCGTGTTTAACTTCACGCCTCTTTGAAGGGCCTTTTCGAGGGGCTGCCGGATCGGTCGCAGTTCCTTGGACCAGGTTGCTAAAAAAATCGTATCCGTTGCCTGGTCGATCAGTTCGCGAACTTTGCGAAACACGTCGGTCCGTTTGGTGATGTTCCAGGTAACGAATTCCCTTTTGGCCTGGTTGTTGTATATTCGATTCATGTCAGTGCTGAGCGCTTTTAGGGAATCATCAAATTCTTTTTTTATAGTGGACAGGATGTCGTCGGGTTTCCGGGGAACATATTTGACCGGGTGCGTATCTGTGGCGATAATGAACTGCCGTTCCAACAGCCGGCTTAAGATACCGTAAATTTTAGATGAATGAATACCGGCGTTTTTACTCAAGGTATAACCGGTAACATTATCCTTCTCAAGAAGAGCGAAGTATGCCTTGGCTTCCTGGGGTGATATGCCGAATTGTTGAATCAACGACATGGCTGACTGGTTTGCTGCTGTCATTCAATTTTATATCTACCCGTGGAAGTTAAATGTCAAGGCTTTTTCAGAAAAAAATTTAACTTTTCAACTCTTTTTTATTCTAAGCAACCGGATGGAATATGGTTTTGGCATAAAGGGGATCGGATCGGACAACCCGGCAGAAAATCCGTTACCAGATTTGAGCGGTTGACATTAATAAGCAAACATTTTAGTACACCATAAGTGAGAGATACAGCCTACAAGCTACACGGTTATGGCAAGGGACACAGAGGTTATCTTGGAAACGCGACGGTTTTTTGTTGAAACATCTAATCTGACCGGTTCAACGGCCCTCATTTCAGGACCCGACGCCCGGCACATTAAAACCGTGTTGAGGCTTAAGCCCGGGGATGAAATAGCGCTTTTTGACGGAACCGGCGTGGTCTATTCGGCCAGAATCACTCTATTTTTAGAAAAACAGGTGAAGGTCGATCTGCTCGGCAAGTGCCCCTTTACAGCCGAATCTCCGGTCGATATTACGGTAGCTCAAGCTTATCTAAAAGACAATAAAATGGATATGTTGGTCAGGCAACTGACCGAACTGGGCATTACGGCCTGGCGCCCATTTATTTCAAGGAGGTCGATTCCCAAGCCGGATAATAAGCGTCTTGAGGGCCGCAGGCAGCGCTGGCAGAAAATTGCCCAGGAATCCCTGAAGCAGTGTCGGCGGGGGCGAGTGCCGCAAATTGGCCCAATGGAGAATTACGAAGCGGTTCTGGAGAGGGCTCAAACCAGTGATTTAAAAATTATTTTCTGGGAAAGCGAAAAACAGCCTTTGCAATCATTGGTTGAAACGCCGCAGCCGGGTAGGATCGTCCGGGACATCTTTCTCATTATGGGACCTGAGGGTGGTTTTGCAACACAGGAAGTCCAGCAGGCCGAGGCCTGCGGATTTCAGAGCATCTCACTTGGCCCCAGAATTTTAAAAGCAGAAACGGCAACGGTGACCGCCTGCGCCCTCATTCAGTACCTTTTTGGTGATTTAGGCCAAAAAAATCTTGACAAACAGAAAGGCTTTTAATAACAATCTCACTCTGTTTTTAAGGATGCCGGTTTGTGCCGAGGTAGCTCAGTCGGTAGAGCAGCGGACTGAAAATCCGCGTGTCGGCAGTTCAATTCTGTCCCTCGGCACTCAATTACAAAAAAAGGAGTTGCAGTGAGTCGCAACTCCTTTTTTATTTAATGGCGGCCGGTAGCAACATATACCGGCAAAGGAAATGGTTGAATAAACTTTCAGCGCCTCTGGCTTTGTCTATTAAGCACTGAACGCTTAAGGAGGTTACCGAAAAGCAGCCGGCGCTATTTTTGGCCGAAAATTTTACCAAACAGACCCTTTGTAAAACGGGCCTGGCCTTCAATTAAGATGTTCAACTCACCGCTGTCCAGCCAGACGCCCTTGCATTCCATACACGAGTCAATGATCACGTTCTGGTGATGGATCTCTTTTAAGTCAGAGCCGCACTTGGGGCATTTCATCCAATGAACTTGCTTGCGCAGACTCTTTTCATCTTCTGATCGCTTTTGGTCCATTTCAGTTCGCAATTTACTTATTTTTTCCTGATTCATCTTTAAGAAAAATTCTTCTTCCTTGCTGACCGGTTTTTCTGTAGACATATTTTATCCTCCTATAAATCAACACATTGTTTTTTTTAAGTAAATGTAAGTAAAACACGACCCGCTGTCAAGTCAAGTCATGAATAATTTTTAAGAGATCTTATGGATTTGTCCGAGTTTTTTATCGAGAAAGGCGTTTTTCAATATTTCTGTTTTTTCCCACAGGGATAGACGGACACGATGCATGTAAAATTTATGAATTGACCCTTGACAATTATTGGAAGGTCTAGATACTTAAAGAAATCAAACAATTTATGGATTTTTATGTTTTTAGAGGATGTTCAAAGGAGCCTAAAAAATGAGAACAGTCATCGTTACATTGCTGTTGGCAGCGGCCTTACTGGTAACTGTACCATTTACTCTGGCGGCGGATTCTAATGATTTTCAAGCAACGGCCAATAAAACCGATTCGGCCTGGAAAGATAAAAACATCGAAGCGATAAATACAGTCAGGGCGTTTATCTCGGATTGGGCGGACAGCTGGCAGGAAAAGAATATTGACCGTTATATGTCGTATTACAGCCGAACTTTTCGTTCAGGAGGGGTTGATTACGCCGGCTGGCAGGACAAGAAGGCCCGGATTTTTAAAAGACCCGGAAGTCCTTCCCTCAAGGTGAGCGACTTGTGGGTTGTTATTGAGGGCAATCATGCCAGCGCAAGCTTCATCCAGCATTACCGAGATGCGCATTACTCGGATATCGGTGAAAAGATAATCAATTTAATTAAAAGCAACGGCAACTGGCAGATCATTTCTGAGGAGTGGAAACCCATAAACCGGTAAGTCGCGGCACCGCACTGTTCCATATGATTTGTTAATAAACGATACACTTGCAAAGGCTTAACCGGGTCTCTGTAATTAATATCACAATGTGGCACTTTTTTTATTGACAACGCCATTTGCAATGTATAATGTAAGCGCAGGGTCACTAAATCACCCAGTGGCTCCATTCTTTTCCTCATGCGAAGTGGTCTTCCCTTGGACCACCCCATTCTTTTTTCAATCCAGCCTGTTGCTTATACCCGATCCGTTTAATAATTATTCCGTGGGATCGATAGCAGTGGTCGCCTTGAGCGGTTATGTATGGCCTCTCTCTTGTTGAACTTGACTTTTTTCCATCAGACAGTATAATAGAATCCATTCAATCCGCTGATGTCTCTGCGCAGACAACTTTATCTTTCTGGAACCTGAAAACACCAATCCCCTAGTGATGCGGAACCTGTATTGAAATCGGGCGGCATCGGTCATATTCACCAGCGTTGCCTCTTTAATGGATGTTTAACTTATTAGAAGGTGTTTAAATTCTTGGTCTTTGTGCGTTCATCAACAAAGGGGGTAATAATGACAGCTAAAATTATCATCAGACGAAATGTACCCGAACATAAAGTAAAAGAGCTGACCCCGCTTCTCAGACAGATGAGGAACATTTGTATGAACCAGCCGGGTTATATTTCCGGCGAGACATTAAAAAACTACGATGACCCCGGCAAATTTATGGTAATCAGCACTTGGGAATCCGTAGAGGATTGGAAGCGATGGGTCTCCAGCAGTCAGCGGTTGGAAATACAGATCCAGATAGATTATTTGACAGGGGAACAAACCGAATATGGCATATATGTCTATGCCTGATGTAGAAAGACCTTGGCAGGACATCCCCTTTCACTCAATTACGACGGCCGTTTTAACTCCACCAGCGTGGCACCCCAGCCGCCGGCTTCCAGGGGTGCGGGTTTAGATGACCGCACCAGCGGGTGCTGTCCCAAGATCCCCAGCACCCTGCTC
The DNA here is from genome assembly GCA_029211065.1 of Desulfobacterales bacterium. Taxonomy (NCBI): domain Bacteria; kingdom Pseudomonadati; phylum Thermodesulfobacteriota; class Desulfobacteria; order Desulfobacterales; species Desulfobacterales bacterium. The sequence continues at coordinate 7,774 of JARGFK010000090.1, read as the reverse complement.
CTGAGTATCCCTTTGCCTTTCCCGTGGATCAGACGTACGGAATAAATTTGTTTTTCAATGCAAGCACTGAAATAATCATCCAGCAGACCGGATAGTTCGCGTGGGTTAAAGGTGTGCAGATCCAGTATGTCCGCAATCGGCAGTTCCACAGGTTTCACGTTGATGCTCCTTAATCCGGGGTTATTAAAAGCTTGCCTCACCCAAAGAGGTAATATAAAATTAAAGTCATCATATCGCATGATGGATCATATATCCACCGCTTACATCTGAATTGAATGCAGGATTTCTGGAAAAGGACATGGAGCTTATCGTTAGTGTTAAATATGTAGGTCTTGCTGTATTGGCTTACCTGATGGGTTCGATACCCTGGGGGTTGATTCTGGCCCGTCGGTTTGGTGCCGTTGATGTTCGGCAGGCGGGCAGTAAAAACATCGGTGCAACCAATGTTTTAAGAACAGCCGGATTGGGATTGGGAATTCTGACGCTGGTCGGCGATCTGTCCAAGGGAGCGCTGCCGGTATGGCTTGCCGCCAAAATGACCGGTCATCCTGAATCGCTGACTGCAACCTATATGTCTGCGGTGGCCTTGTGCGCTTTTGCGGGGCATTTGTACCCTGTTTTTTTAAAGTTTAAAACCGGCGGGAAAGGAGTTGCAACGGCGGCAGGATGTTTTCTGATAATTTCACCCGGCGCCGTGGGTATTGTCCTGATAATTTTTATCCTGTCCGCCGGGATTTCGAACCGGGTCTCAGTGGGATCGCTTGCCGCAGTAGCGGCTTTGGTCCCGGCGGTCTGGTGGGGAACAAACGCGGGGACCTTTACCGCCTGTGCCGGTGTCATGGCCGTATTCATTTATGTCCGCCACAGGGAAAATATCCGTCGGTTGATTTCCGGAACAGAACCGGCCATTTGGGGTAGGAATGATAAATAGAGCCGGTTTTTAAAGCCCCGGTTTCAGTAGATTTTTAAATCTTTCCACCGCCGGATAGAGCAGAAACCCGCCCGAAAGGTTCCGTACCCTAAAACCATGCTGCTGCAGAATACGGGCGGCATAATATGACCGCTGCCCCACAAAACAGTGGGTCCATATTTCTCGGTCCTGTGGAAGTTCCCCCAGGCGCGAACGGAGCACATCCAGTGGAACGTTTACGGCGTTTGTTAGATGGCCTTTCCGGTATTCGCGCGGTGTGCGAACATCCAGTATAAAGCCCTCCGAATTTTGTAAGTCTTGCCAGTGACCCACCGATACATGTCCGCGCAGAACGTTGGCTGCAATCATTCCGGCCAGATTGACAGGATCTTTGGCAGAGCCGAACTGAGGCGCATAGCAGAGTTCTGCCTCCTCAAGATCGTAGACGGTCGCGCTTTTTTGTATCGCCATTGCGATAACGTCAATTCTCTTTTCAACACCTGCCAGGCCGATTGCCTGTGCGCCCAGTACGCGGCCGTCAGTTTTGGAAAAAATCAGTTTCATGGTGATGGTTTTGGCATCGGGGTAGTATCCGGCATGATGATCAGGGTGGAGGTAAATTTTTTCATATGCAGAGATCGGATTCTTCTCTGAAATTTGCTTTAAATATTTTTCGGAGACACCGGTTGAAGCAACTGTTAAACCCAGTACGCCGCAGACGGCCGTTGCCTGACTTCCCCTGAAGCGATGCGGCGATGAACCATCCCCAAAAATATTATCTGCGGCAATGCGGCCCTGCCGGTTGGCCGGGCCGGCCAGGGGAACCAGACGCTTTAAATTCAGGACAACATCCCGGATTTCAACAGCATCGCCCACCGCCCAGATGTTTTCGTCACTGGTTCGCATCTGGTCGTCGACCCAGATGCCGCCGGTTTCACCGATTTTCAGGCCGGCCGACACTGCCAGTTCCGTCCGGGGGCGAACGCCTACAGAGAGAATCACCAGATCGGTTGAAAGTGTCTGCCCGGAGGCCAATAACACCGAAATCGCTTCTCCATCGGGTTTGAATCCAACGACAGCTGAATTAAGGCACAGCGTGACCCCACTGTTTGTGAGATGATCATGAAGAAAGGCAGCCATTTCCGGATCCAGCGAAGGCATCAGATGCGGCTGCATTTCAACGATGGTTGTTTGAATACCCAGCCTTGTAAGACTTTCAGTCATCTCAAGTCCGATAAAACCACCGCCCACCACCACCGCATGCTTGACGGGTCTGGATTCTATCCAACTGATAATTTCGCGGGAGTCCGGGATGGTCCATAGCGTAAAAATGCCCGGCAGTCCGATTCCTTCCAAATTGGGTTTAATGGGTTCCGACCCGGGAGAAAGCACCAGGGCATCATATGTTTCGCGGTAGATCTCACCGGAGGTTAACCTTTGCACCTCAATTTCTTTTTGCCCGGGAAACACCTGACGAACATTCTGGTGTGTGCGAACATCAATATTGAAGCGGTCCCTGAAAAGTTCCGGCGTTGCTACCAGCAGGTCTTCTTCTTTTTTGATGATTTTGCCGACGTAATACGGCAGGCCGCAGTTGGCAAATGATGCATAGGGGCCGCGTTCAAAAACAATAATTTCAGTCTCTTCGGAAAGTCTCCGTGCCCGTGCCGCACAGGAGGCTCCCCCGGCGACGCCGCCCACAACCAGGAGTTTCTTGGGTTTCATATTTTTGTTTTCCTTTAAAGCGAGAGCCATAAAAATGTTATGATCCCTGCCAGAACAAAATTGGTCTCAACCAGAAACTCCAGTTTTATTCCAGGCGGAACGAAGTTGTTTTCATGGGAAAACAGCACAGCCAGGGCAAAAAACGGGCAGATTGTCAGAACAAAACCAAGGTTTGAGAAAACGCCAAAAGCGCTTGAAAACAAGAGCGTGGCCAGATTCAGCCCAATCAGGGCTTTAAGCATGTACAGGGCATTTTTTTGACCCATCAGGATTGGAATGGTTTCTTTGCCGACGATCCGATCGCCCTGCATATCCAAGATGTCAAAAAAGGCGGTTCTGACGAAAACCATGCTGGAGCTCCACAAAAAGACCAGGGGGATTTCAGTTCCAAACAAGCCGGAACCCGTGGATAGCGCCGGCAGGACAGCCGTTACAATGCCCCAGGCGACGGCGATTAGGATTGTTTTTGACCCGGGAATGTCTTTGATTCTCCTGAATTTTATTGATGGGAACCTGTCGGGCACCATCCGGATATTATAGAGCAAACCCATTACGCTCATTGCCAGAATTGTCACAAATGGGATCGGCCCCAGCTGATAAGATTTGACCAGGCCCGAAGCACCGGCAATGATGGCCAATGCTGCAAGCGTTCGCCGGTACTTGTTATAGAACAGGGCTCTTTCCGGATCGTTGTATCGGTCGGATTTTCTACCGGTCAGGTTATTGATAATGTGCATGGAAAGAACGTAAAGCATGGCGATCAGGATATGGGCAAATGAAAAAGGGCTTCGGATCAGTTTTGTTGATGCATAGCAGAGACATCCGGCTCCGATGGCCACATAAATGTTCGTCAGCAGAAGGTTGTGCTGGGCGCTATACAGGAAGCGGCGCCATTTTTGGCCTTTTTTGGTCAGTTCCGTTTCAAGGGTTCGATACACCTTTTTTATTATCCAGTTGGGCGTAGAAGCCCCTGCCGTTATCCCGATAACACGATACTTTTCAAGCGCCTGTATGTCCAGATCCGATTCTGTTTCAATTTGAAAGGCGGGTTTCCCCTTGCTCCGGGCCACTTCCGCCAGCCGTTGGGTATTTCCGCTGTGGTGACCGCCGACCACGATAACCGCATCGACGGATTCAGCCATCCGGGCAACTTCGCGCTGACGTTTTTCAGTGGAATCACATATGGTATTGAATACTTTGTAATGGGGATATTTTCGAGCGGCCCATTGTTTGACGGTTCTAAAAAAAAGTGTATTCTGGGTTGTCTGGGCAACAATGATTGCCTTGTCAAATTCGGGAAGGGCTTCGAGATCCTGGAGGTTTTCAATCGCAAGCCCTTTGCCTTCCGCGTAACCCAACAGCCCAACTACCTCAGGATGATCCTCATCGCCGATAATAATGGCGGTATATCCCTGCTTGGCATATCGTTGAATAATGAGTTGAACCTTTATCACCCTTGGGCAGGTGGCATCCTTTACGGTAAAGCTGGCCTTTTCAAGCAGTTCCTTTGTTTCGGGGGGGACGCCATGTGCCCTGACCAGCAAGGTTCCGTTGCCTTGTTCAGGGATTTGGTCGATAACGGAAATACCCTTTTCCTCTAAAAGAGCGATTGCCTGGGGATTGTGGATTAAGTCGCCAAAGGTATAAATGGGACCCGGATTTTTATTGGCGGTGTCAAGCGCCAGCTCGACAGCTTTGCGAACGCCCATACAGAATCCGGCACTTTTGGCAAGTATGATTTTCATGGAATCAATGTTCTGTTGAGGTGTCTGGAAGTCGCATGCTTTCGGCGTTGCGATGGCCGTCTTTATGTCCAATACCCCTGAGCTGCAAGGCCCATACCGAAAGCAGTGGTTACATTTTTTTTAAATAAACCTTGTGGTCAACCAGCGAAAGAGAATAAATGCAAGCCTTTAAAATCTTCTGGTCGCCGAATATATTAATTAATTTAACACCATCGCCTTCCGGCTCGACTGAATCAACAGCCTCCATGACTAATGTGTTTGAATCGCCATCTACCAAGTAGGCATTCGCTTCGCACATGATTGGTTCTCCTCGTTTGACTTAATAAAAAAAACACGTTGGATTTATCACATGATATCAAAGGATGTCATGTGGTTGTAATTATTCATGGGGTTCAATCGGTGGAATGGTTGCTTGAACCCTTTTCCGTTATAAAGCTTTTCAGACTTTTTTGGGTTAACGTTTGGATAAGATGCGGCAACGGCAGCATTGACACGCCGACAATCTCAATATTCTCCTGGGTAAGCGGCAGCAGGTATTTCCGAGCCGGGCTGGATGACACAGCTTCCGCTATATTAGGGGTTATTTCACCCATCATGGCATTTGCCACAATGATACTCAAAGGGCCGATGATGATATCGACCTTGGGAACGGTTTGGACTATTGCGTTTTCTCCCGAAGCTCCTCGATTGGCTCCTGCTTTCAACATTTGGGTGGTGGCAATGGCATTGGTCCCCAAGGCAATGATTTCAGACTTATCAACGTCGAGCCCGTATAAGTTTTTTATTATCGTGCTGCCGATACCGCCACCCTGACCATCAATGACACATATTATTTTCATTTAGAATCAAAAGCCTCCCGGCAGGTCGAAAAATTATTTTAGATGATTCCGAAGAATCTTAAGCCTTAACAATCCGTCTGAATGATACCGGTAAAATAAAATCAAAAGTTGAATCCAACAAGGAATTTAACAATCCGTGCAGACTTTGGCAACAGGAGAATATGTCTTTTTCTAAAGTTTGCGGGTTTTTATTTTGTTTTTCCGTTCGCGCTTTGGCAGGCGCCGGTTGGGTCCCTTTTTTTTCGTCGAAGGATTCCAGCTTTTAACATCAAGAGAATCTGAACTGTCATCCGGAGCGGAGGAGGTTCGCGCAATCTTTTCGGAAAAATGGAGCGAACTGATAACAGCAGCGCCTTGGGACATTGCAAAAACGGCTATATCCCGGTCAGAGCTGACAACCAGCGCTTTCTCCTTCTCTCTTGCGGACATTCTTTTGATAATGGTATCGGCTAATTCGCCGGGGCGGGAAAACAGAATATCGATTTTATTGATGCGATCTTTCGTCTGGGTGAAAACAGGTGCATTGGCGCCGTCAAAGACCACGGTTATCCGGTGGCGCTTCCTCTTTTTGTAGAAAGCCAGCTCCTCGATCAGCATCTGACGCCCAAGCTGTATGTCCTCAAGGTCCAAGCGCTTTAATTGCGGCGATTGACGGATAAGATTATAACCGTCTATAATAATATGAAGCGACATATTTTCTCGGCGAAACAGCCTGGGGACAAGTTAAGGCGACAGATTGAAAAGGCCTAAAAGGCGGTCAAGATCTTCGTCGCTGTAAAATTCGATTTCAACTTTGCCTTTTTTCCCGTGTTGCTTGATTTGAACCTTGGTGCCGAACTGACGCGAAAGCTCATCCGACAGATCGGAAAGATGCCTGTCTTTGGTGCTTGGCTGGGGTTTGAGGGGTTGTTTTGTTCCGGTATTTAAACGTTTAACCAGCGCCTCGGTCTGCCGGACGGATAATCCTTTGGAAATGACCATTCGGTAGGCAGCGGTCTGCAGGGCGGCTGTGGGGGCCCCTAATAGTGACCGTGCGTGCCCCATGCTCAGGGCGCCTTCGGCAATGCTGGATTTGATCTGTTCAGGCAACTGACGAAGCCTTAAAAAATTTGCAACCGACGACCTGCTTTTACCGACCCGTTCAGCCGCCTGATCCTGGGTCAGTTCAAATTCGGTAATCAACTGGAAGTAAGCCTCCGCCGTTTCCAAAGGATTTAAGTCCTCCCGTTGGATATTTTCTATAATGGTCAGTTCAAGCATATCCTTGTCAGATATGCTTTTGGTAACCACCGGCACCTGCTTTAAACCAGCCATTTTTGCGGCTCGGAGCCTTCTCTCGCCGGCTATCAGTTCATAACCGTTGTCGTCTTTGCGGACCAAAAGCGGTTGAAGAATGCCCTGATTTTTTATGGACAGGCTCAAATCATTTAGTTCGTTTTCGGCAAATCGTCGACGGGGCTGAAACCGATTGGGCCGAATCAGTTCAATCTCACAGTGGAAATAATCGGTGGGCCTTTTTGACTCGAAATCAAAGTCAGGTATAAGGGCATCCAGTCCTTTACCAAGTACCAGTTTTTTTCTCTTTTTTGCCAGAGGATCGGACCCTTGTAATGCTTTGCCTTTCTGCATGCTGTTCCTTTAAAAAGAATGATCGCTGTTAGAGTGCCCTCGCCGAATTATTCATGATTTCATTTGCCAGATCAAAATAGCTTTGCGCCCCAACGGAAGTGGCATCATAAAGCAGAATGGGTTTTCCAAAACTGGGCGCTTCACCCAACCGGACATTGCGGGGAACGGTGGTTTTGAAAACAAGATTTTTGAAATATTTTTCAGCATCTTCGGCAACCTGATGGGAAAGATTGGTCCGCTTGTCAAACATGGTCAGCAGGATGCCGATGATTTTCAAGTCCGGATTGAGTCCGAGTTTAACCCGTTTGATGGTTTGCAGCAGTTGTCCCAGTCCTTCCAGTGCATAAAATTCGCACTGCAGGGGAATCAGCATATAGTCGGCCGCTGTCATGGCGTTTAGCGTTAATAGGCTTAATGAGGGCGGACAGTCCAGTATAATATAATCAAAAGACTCCTTCAGTTCGGATATCAGGTCCTTTAGTATTTTTTCACGATTCGGTTTCGACATCATTTCGACTTCAAAACCAATCAGTTCAACCCGGGAAGGTATCACCTTTAAAGCTTCAATACTGCTGCCGACAATCAAACTTTTAACCGGGGTATCGCCGATCATTGCATGATATAGTGTTTTTTCAATGCCGGCCTTGTCTATACCGATGCCGGTCGTAGCATTTGCCTGGGGGTCACAGTCCACCAGCAGCGTTCTTTTCTCTGAAACAGCCAGAGAAGCCGAAAGATTGATCGCCGTTGTGGTTTTCCCAACGCCGCCTTTCTGATTTGATATGCAAATGACATTAGCCATAGCCGAAATTTGTATCACAAATCTATAGGTTTGAAAAGGCTTTAAGAATCCTAAATCCACCGCCTAATATTAAGCGCGGACGTATTTTAGATTGGCGGAGACTTTTTTAACAAAAATTTCACTC
>JARGFK010000089.1 GCA_029211065.1 Desulfobacterales bacterium | reverse complement strand
CCATAGAATCACACACGCGAAAACAACGAATGCGGGGACGGCAGAATGGCTAAACAAAATTTACGAAGTCAAATTAAGCGGCCGCCAATTTGTTCCGGCTGGATATTTTTTATCCATAAAGACCTGGTTTCATCCCCATAAACCGGTTATATTTTATCCATTTCACACCCCCGATTTTGCACCAACGCTTTCCGTTCTGCTTGAATCCAAAAAAAAGCGCCTTATATTTCAAATAGATATCAAATCGTGCCACATGGTGGCACGCTCTTTGCTGTCTATATCAGTTAAGCAATGAAAGGTCCGCTTGTGTGGGCCATGGAACAACAAAACTTATAACGTTAAATAAAGGAGATCAAACCATGAAAAAACTTATCACTATATTGGGTATCACGCTGCTGAGCGGCCTGCTGGTCGTGCCGGTCATGAGCTGGGCGCAAGGATGGGGCTGGGGCGGCGGTCATATGATGGGAAACTGGGGCAGAGGCCCCGGCAACTATGATCAGGACAACAGAGGGTATGCGTCATCGCTGACCCGGGAGCAGCAGGACCGGCTGACCGATCTTGACCGCAAATTTTACGATGAAAACCGTGATTTGCGGGACAAGCTCTGGGCTAAATCTGCTGAACTGAATGCAGCCCTGGCAGAGACCAGTCCCGACACTGCAAAGGTTACCATGATTCAAAAAGAAGTTTCCGATCTTCGCGCCAAACTGGATGAAAAAATGGTCGCCTATGAAATCGAAGCCCGCAAAATCGCCCCGGACAACCGTTCCGGCGGCGGGTACGGCTATGGACGTCACATGGGAGGCGGCTACGGCAGGGGTGGGTATGGTATGGGCCCTGGAATGATGGGCTACGGCCCCGGCGCCTGCTGGAATAACTAACACCAACAAAAATAATAGGGGGTTGCTGCGGCAACCCCCTATTATTTTTAATTTTATCGGATCTGAACCGTCTCGCCGGCCCGGGGCACGATCACATCGAACCCTTCATTTTCCAGAAATTTTTCAAAGGCCAGGGTCTGTTCTTCTTCGCCGTGCACCGCGGCAATTTTTTTAATCCTGAATTTAGAATCTTTTAAAAACCGCAGCATTTCAGTTTTATCGGCATGGGCGCTGAACCCGCCCAGCTTCACTACCTGTGCCTTTAGGGGATATTCTTTGTTGAGAATTTTCACCAGGGGCGGTTCCCCGCTGCGGCCGGCGGCCGCATAGGCCTCGCCCAGCTCGTGAATGCGCCGGCCGAGGGTATGCTGGGCCATGAAGCCCACAATCAGAATCGTGTTTTTCTCATTATGGATCTTGTAGCGCAGATGATGCAGAATCCGCCCGGCTTCGCACATGCCTGAGGCGGAAATCACAATGTGCGGTTTCTCATCACGGTTCAGGGCCATGGATTCTTCCACCGATCCGACAAAATGCATCTGTTCAAAAGAAAACGGGTTTTGGCCTTTTTGCAGAAAGGTCTCATGGGTCTCGCGATCATATACTTCCGGGTGCTCGCCGAAAATCCGGGTCAGCTTGGTTGCCAGCGGGCTGTCCACATAAATCGGCACCTTGGGCACATCCCCCTGGTTGTAAAGTTCGTGCAGAGTATAGATCAACTCCTGGGTGCGGCCGTAGGCAAAGGCCGGGATCACCAGGGTCCCGCCCCGTTCCACGGTGTCCGTCAGAACCGCTTTAAGCTGACTGGAAATATCTTCCACCGGATCATGAAAGCGGTCTCCATAGGTGCTTTCCATAATCAGCAGGTCGATATCCAAATCATCGTCGGAAAATTTCAGGTTCGGGTCTTTCAGGATCGGTTTGTTGAAACGCCCGATATCACCGGTGTAGCAGATGTTATAGGCGCGTCCGTTTTCCCGGGCCTTGATAATGGTGATGGCCGATCCCAGAATGTGGCCGGCTTCATAAAAAGTGCAGCTCAGATCTTTACCGATGACCACCTCGTGCTGGTAGGGATAACCGTCAAAGTAGGTCAGCGCCTTTTCGGCATCTTCGATGGTGTAAATCGGCCGGACCCGCTCCAGGCGATATTTATCCATGAGCGAATTGATGGCTTCGGTATTCAGCTCATGTCGGTTTTTCTTGAGAAGCTGCTTGATCTTTTTTTCCTTTGTTTTTGAAAGCTTTTGAGTCCGTGGCGACAAGCTCATCTGATATAACAGCGCCCGCAGGGACTTATAGTTGAGGTACTTGGCATCCGACTCCTGGATGTGGCCGGCGTCCAGCAGGAGATACTCGCAGGCATCGGCCGCAACCCGGGTGCAGACAATCCGGCCGCTGAAATTCTGCTTGGTCAGGAGCGGGATCCGGCCGGAATGGTCGATATGCGCATGGGAAAGCACCACATTGGTGATAATGCCGGGATCAAAGGGAAGGGTTTTGTTTTTTTCTTCACTCTCTTTGCGACGTCCCTGAAACATGCCGCAATCCAGCAGAATACGATCGGTTTCGTTTGCCAGCACATGCATCGATCCGGTTACTTCCCGAACCCCGCCATAAAAAGTCACCTGCATCATTAATCTCCTTTCAAATTTGGATCTGCTTATAAAACAAAGTCGCAAACACAAGCTGGCGAATTGTTCCCGGAAAGGGCATGAAACTGTTTGAGGGTCTTAGTGAGCGTTGGGCTGAACAGCTAATATGGCTGCATTCGTGGTGCCGATAAGATCATTCTACCCGGAAATTATTTTGCGGGTAAGATCCTGTTCAGCTTTACGGTCACTTTGACCCGAGTTTTTCAGGCCCTTTCCGGGAATAATTCGCCGACACTTCGATTAACTTTTAGTGATAGAACGTACCGTTGTGATTCTACTTTGTCGACCGTTTTCGGTCACCAGCGTCCATTGAACCTCCCGGACGGGACTGACGACTGCAGCCACATGACCGTCAAAAAAGACCTGCGCCACCAGCCAGGGTTTATCCAAATAATCCACTATCAGGTGATGTTCGTCAAGCACCTTGCCGATACGGCATTTGGTAAGATCCTTTAGACCGATGGCGGCCGCTTTAAGCACTGCTTCCTTGGCCGTCCAGTAACGAAAAAAAAGCTGTAAAGGCGCCTCGCTGGAGAGGCGCCACTCGTCATCCGTGGCTGTCCTGCGGTAAAGGGCTTTCTGGATCGGTCGGATTCGTTCGATGTCGATGCCGATCCGAAATCCGGCGGCCACCCCGCCGACATAGGCGGATTTGTGAGACAGAGACCAGTGGTTGCCGCTAAACGGAAGCGGCGCGCCGTTTTCTTCCTTTAACAGCTGCGCTAAAATGATGCCGTTTTTTTGAGACGACAATTCCAGGGCGCGTCGGGCGTAGCCGCTCAACGCAATCGTTTTTTCTCTCCCTTTCAGGCGCCGGTCCGTTTCCGGAACCGCCAGGATCACCGGAAAGATCGTATCGGACTTATTTTTCAGACCCATCAGGCTGCTTTAAAATAATGCGGCAGTCGGCCACGGTAGCCCCCTGGCCCTCGGGATGCACCAGCAGGGGGTTGATATCCATCTCGCTGATCTCCGGATGATTTATCACCATTTCCGACAATCGGACCATCGCCTTTTCGATGGACTCGATATCGGCTTTGGGCTTTCCTCTGAATCCCTGGAACAGTTTGTACCCGCGAATGCTGCGGACCATCCGGCGGGCTTCATTGCGCTGAATCGGGGCCAGGCGAAAAACCACATCCTGAAAAAGTTCAACAAAAATACCCCCCAGGCCGCACATCAAAAGCGGTCCGAAAATCGGATAGTGGTTCATCCCTAGAATGACCTCAACGCCCGGGGTTGCCATTTTTTCAACAAGGACGCCTTTGATGACGGCATTGGGGTTATATTTTTTAGCCCCTTCCATAATCTGATGATAAGCCTTCTTGACACGTTCACGATTTTCTATCCCCACCACCACACCGCCGGCATCTGTCTTGTGCAAAATCTGGTCGGACACAATTTTCATGACCACCGGAAACGACATCTCCTCGGCAAAACCGACGGCTTCTGCTTCGCCCGTGGCCAGACGCACCGGCAGCACATTAAAGCCGTAGCATTCCAGCAGTTCGGCCCCGTCCAGCTCTCCCAGATGGGTTTTGCCGGCCGACAGGCTGTCGGCAATGATTTGCTGCGCGCAGGCCTTGTCCGTTTTCAGACTGAACTGGGCCAGGTGCTGCCGGTTCAGCCAGTTGGAATAGCGATAGAGGGCGCCAAAAGCCTTGGCGGCATTTTCCGGAAAGCGGAAAACCGGAATGCCGTGCTCCTGCAAGTATTTCACGCCGGCCGAAACATCGATGATCCCCATAAAGCAGCACAGAATCGGCTTGGGGGATCGCCGGGCGATCCGAACAATGGCTTCGGCCGTCCCCAGCACATTGGTCATGGACTGGGGCGTCAGGATCACCAGCGCGCCGTCAACCCCTTCGTCCTTAATGACGGCACCCAGAGCATTTTCATAGCGATCCTGGGCAGCGTCGCCGATGACATCCACGGGATTGTGCACATTGGCGGTAAACGGCAGGTGGCTGGCAAGGGACTCGGTGGTCTCTTCCTTGAATTTGGCAAGCACCAACCCGGACGACACCGTCATGTCCGTGGCGACAATTCCCGGACCGCCGGCATTGGTAACGATGGCGACCCGATTGCCCCCCGGTACTTTGCGCCGCAGCTTGCCCAGTTCATTTTCGTTGCGGTAGGCAAAGGCTGTTGCAAAATCGAAAAGCTCATCAATGGAATCGACCCGGATGATGCCGGCCTGCTGAAAGATGGCGTCATACACGGCCTCGGTTCCGGCCAGGGCGCCGGTGTGGGAAGCTGCCGCCATGGCGCCCGCGCTGGTGCGCCCGGATTTGATCACCAGGACCGGCGTGGGGCGCCGGTCGCCGGAAGTTATCTCCTTTACGGCCTCTATAAATTCAGGGCCGCGGCGCAGTTCTTCCAGATAAATCATGATCACTTCGGTATCGACGTCTTCATGCAGATAGCGCAGGAGATCGAGTTCGTCCACATCCGCCTTGTTGCCGATGGAGATGAATTTCGAAAATCCGAAATCCCGGTCCGCCGCAAAGTCCAGGACGGCCGTGCACAAAGCCCCGCTCTGGGATATAAATGAAATATTGCCGGCCGCCGGCATCCGTGCCGAAAAACTGGCATTCAGGCGCACCGCCGGCAGCGGATTGATCACCCCCAGGCAGTTGGGCCCTACCAGGCGAATCCCCGCCTCGCGGCATAAATCCACAATGCGGTCCTCGGTCTCGCGGCCTTTGCCGCCGACCTCGCGAAAGCCGGCTGAAACAATCACAACCCCCTTCACCCCCTTTTCAATGCTTTCTGCAACCGCATCCAGCGCGAGCTTGGGCGGCAGAATGATGATCCCCAGGTCAACGGCATCGGGAATTTCCCTGATATTGGGGTAGGCCCGCACGCTTAAAATCGAACGCGCGTTGGGATTGACGGGATATAGGGTCCCGGTAAAACCACCCCGTAAAATATTGGCAAAAATATCGTGGCCGACTTTGCCGGGGGTCGTGGAGGCGCCGACAACGGCAACCGATTCCGGCGAAAAAATAGCATCTAGTTTGTCCATGGTTACGTCCCTTTTAGTTTAAGTGCTTCTTTGTAAATTTCATTTTTCGAAACTTTGTATTTTAGCGCCATCTCTTTGGCGATGTCGGAAAGCCGGCGCTGGCCTGTTTTCAGTTTCTGCTGCAGCTCCTGTTGAACCAAATCGGAAACGGCTCCGGCTTCCGCTTTGCATCCCGCCACCAGCAGGGTACACTCGCCTTTAATAACGGCGCGCTGTTTGAGCGTGAAAAGAATTTCCGACAGCCGTCCCCGGATAAATTCCTCGTGTATTTTGGTCAGCTCTCTGGACAACACGGCCGTTCGATCGCCAAAGACTGCCAGGAGCTCTTCTAAAAAAGCCAGCAGCCGGCGGGGGGATTCATAGAATATGATGGTCCGCTCTTCGCGGCATAGCGCTTTTAACGCTTCCAGGCGTTTCCCCTTTTTTCTGGCCGGAAATCCGGAAAATACGAACGTGTCCGTGGGAAGACCGGCCGCGCAAAGGGCTGTAATGATAGCCGACGGCCCCGGTATGGGAACAATGGGGATATTGCCGGCGATCGCCGCCGCAATGAGTGCATAGCCCGGATCGGAAACCGAAGGCGTCCCGGCATTGGAGACCAGCGCAACGGAGGCCCCCTGCCGAAGCCTGGTGAGCAGCTGCGCGCTTCGCTCCTTTTCATTGAAGTCATGATAGGAGATCAGTGGTGTTCTGATGCCATAATGGATGAGAAGCCTGGCCGTATGGCGGGTGTCTTCCGCAGCGATAAGGTCAACGATTTTCAGGGTCTCAAGTGCCCTGAGCGTGATGTCGCTCCGGTTCCCGATGGGCGTGCCCACCACATAGAGCCGACCCGGTGGATTCTCCGCGAAATTATTTATAGGCAAGTTCAAAGGCATTTTTAATAATTTCTATTGCCGGCGGCTCTGTCCGGGAGCTGATGCTGACCACATCAAACCTTGCCCTGGCATCGCTTTGTTTGGTTGCCTTCAGATACTGAAGCGCCGTCATCGATATTTTACGCTGTTTCTGGAGGGTCACCGCCCCTTTGGGATTTCCGAAATGATCGGAAGTTCTGGCTTTAACCTCGACAAAAACAATGGTATCGCCATCTCTGGCAATAATATCGATTTCTCCCTGACGGGTGCGGTAATTGGTTTCCAGTATTTTATAACGCTGCTTTTTTAAAAACCGGGCCGCCGCCGTCTCGCCCGTCCGGCCGAATAACTGCTGTTTGTTCAGCACGCCCTTTCTCCCGCCGAGACCGTGATACCGCCGGTCAGGCCTGATGCCGGCCGGTTACCTGATAAAAGGCCACCGGCTCCGACTTGTTCTTGAGACGCACCTGCCCCTCTCGCTCAAACCGGAATTGATCCGTGACACTCCGGTAGGTTTCTTCTCCCGTAATGATTTCACCGCCCTTTGCCATCTCTTCCAGGCGGGCGGCAACATTGACACAGTCGCCGATAACGGTATAGTCCATCCGGTTTCGGGAGCCCACGTTTCCGACGATTGCACTGCCGGAGTTGATGCCGATGCCGATCTTAAAAACCGCCTGGCCCTGTCGGGCACGCTGCTGCATCAGCTCCGTCAGCGCGTCCTGCATCTCGATGGCCGCTGCCACTGCATCCGCGGGCGCCTTGCTCCCCTCAGCGATCAGTCCGAACACGGCCATCAACTGATCCCCGACAAATTTGTCCAAGACGCCGTTGTTTCGAAAAACAATATCCACCATGATTTCAAAAAACTCGTTGAGCATGGCGACCACGTCTTCTGCCGGCAGCTTTTCGGCAAGGGTTGTGAATAATCGAATATCCGCAAAAAGAATCGTCACATCCCTGCGTTCGTTGGTAATGAGAACGTTGCTTTCCGAATTAATCAGTTTTTCCACCAGGCTCTTTTCGATATATCGGCTCAGGCGGGATCTTAACTCTTCTTCCTTCTTGATCTTCTCATAGGAGAGCGCAAGATCCCTGGCATAAACCAGCAGCTGCATGGACTGGTCTTTTACGTTTTTATTGGCATCCTTGAGCCTTTTGACGACCGTATTAAAGTGCGCGGAAATGTCCTGCAGTTCCTGGTCGGACTTTATCCGCAGCAGCGCATCATCGTCAGCATCGTCAAGCTTGCTGGTTTCCCTGGCCAGTCGAACCAGCTGATCGGCAGAGCTTCTCATCATATAAAAACCGGCCAGGATTGAAAAAAGCGCCAGTGCTGCAAACAGAACGATCACATCCGACAGTTCTATCCTTTGATCCGCAAACAAATACACAACCAGCAAAAAGGGAATGATTCCCAGCAGGACCAGAACAATCCGGGTTTTTCCCACAAAACTTTTAACGCTGCGATATTCCGATGGTTTCATTTTAAATCGCCGGCGGGTTTTTCTTCGCTCAACCCCGCATCTTTTCTGACAAACTGCAGCGGCACGGCAATGACCACAGCCACCGCATATCGCCGTTCGGCCGGCCGTTTATCTGAATCCGGCAGCGGTTCGATCCGGGAAACAGTTGCCGTCCCCTGCAAAGAGGCCTTCAGATCAATGGTGCCGGGCAGATCAATTTTAATATTCAGCTGCTGCCCCTGAAAATACCAATCGGCCTGGCGGGTAATAAAGTTGGCCCCGCCGCCGGACATGTTGCGCAGCATCGTTTTTTCTCTAAACATTTTACCGTCGGCGCTTTTGCCGGACACTTGCGTTATGAGATCTATCTGGAAACGGCTGTCTTCTCTTCGTTCAGATTTTTCGGCCATTTTTTACACCCATCAAATTATTCGTAAAAATAGAGGTCTGTCCATGAGGGGTTGTGGGTTATGCATCGGCCATGCCATGTTGGCGTATTTCGCTGCCGGCTGCGCCCGGAGAGAGTCGCCGGGCGCCGGACGCTAATCCCGCAGCAGCTCATCCACCCGTTTGATCAATTCAAGAGGGCTGAACGGCTTCATGAAGTAATCCTGAGCACCGGCCTGCAGGCCCGCTTCCCGGTCGGCCTCCAGACCTTTGCCGCTGATCATGACAACCTTACAGTGTCGTGTTTCCGGACTGCCTTTGATGATGCGGGTCGCTTCCAGACCGTCGATTTCCCCGGGCATCATGACGTCCATAATAATCAGATCCGGCTTTTGCGTCCGCGCAATTTCAAGAGCGCTTTCCCCGCTGGCGGCCCTCAGGACCTCAAAATGGCTCCTTTTAAGGGTCATTTCAAGAAGCTCGACGGTGTCTTGTCTGTCATCAACTATCAGTATTTTTTTCATTAAACCTGCTTTTTCCGGAAAACCTCTTTTATTATGGATACGCTCCTAATAGAATATTTATTTATACCAGAAAAACACGCGTACAACCAGATCTTTTCGTGTCAGACCTTTTTTTTACAAACGATCTTTTTGTTAAAGTCCATTTGGCGAATACGGTCGCTTGGTTCTGGATTGTTCATGCCGGCAGGGGGGAGCTAACACCTACTGTAGGATCAGCCCTGGTTTGGGTCGGTGATAGAGGCTTTATAAAAAATGTTCAATTATGTAAAATATTCTTTTACACCCCTGAAACTTTTTCTGTGAATGGGACAGCAGCCGAATTCCCTGATGGCTGCCCGGTGGGCGCGGGTGGGATAGCCCTTGTGTTTGCCGAATCCGAACTGCGGGTATTCCTGATGGTAAACATCCATCAGGTTATCCCGGGTTACCTTGGCCACAATGGATGCCGCCGCAATGGAAATGCTGCGACTATCGCCGCGCACAATCGGGCCTTGGGGCAGGGGGGAAGGAATCCGAAAGGTGCCGTCTATCAGCAGAAAATCCGGTTGGGGAACCAGGCTTTTAACAGACACGGACATGGACAGCAGGGCGGCCTGGAGGATGTTGATCCGATCGATCTCGGGCGGATCAACAATACCGATGCCGACGGCGACCGCATGCGCATATATTTCAACATACAGCTGCCGGCGCTTTTTGTGGGATAATTTCTTTGAATCGGTTATGCCCGGAACCGCAAAGCCATCGGGTAAAATCACCGCCGCCGACACAACCGGGCCGGCCAATGGGCCCCGGCCGGCTTCATCAATGCCTGCGATCGACTTAAAACCCTTCTCTTTGGCCTCTTTCTCAAAGACCCACAGGTCGAATTCCATATCAGTGCGGACAAAAACAGATATTATGAAACTCTTTTTTCTTTTAATCTGGCGGCTTTGCCCTTGAGCTTGCGCAGATAATACACCTTTGAGCGACGCACCCGGCCATGCGTCAGGACCTCGATTCTGTCAATGACCGGCGAGTGCATCGGGAAAATTCGCTCCACTCCGATGCCGTAGGAGACTTTTCGGACCGTGAAGGTCGCGTTTGCCAGCCCTTTGCGCTTGCTGATCACAACACCCTGAAAGGCCTGAATTCGTTCTTTTTCACCTTCCTTGATTTTGACATGAACTTTAACCGTATCTCCCGGAAAAAATGAGGGCAGGTCCAGCCGCATCATTTCTCTTTCAATTTGCTTTACTGTTTCCATTTTTCTCTCCCAAGGTTTAGTGCCGGCCACTCCTGCTGGTGAGACCCTTGCAAAACGCTCTCTTTTGCCAAATTTTGGCGTCCCCGACAAGCGGGATTTGCCAACAGGCTCCATCCCGCCAAGGGCAGGATCGCCTTCCTTAAACTAGAACAAAATTGAGCATTTTTCAAAGGTCTCCCGGGATAGCCGGGAATATCTTTTTAAAATTTCAGTTATCCTTCCCTTTCCGTCAACCGGTCCAGTATGATGGCGGCTGCCGTCCGGACGGAAAGGTGGTTATAAGTCGTTCTACCCGTCACCGGCGCCAGCACATAATCCGCTCCATCCAAAACCTCCTGCGCCAGTCCCCAGGCGGTTCCGAAAATCAGCAGATGCGGAGCGCCGGTTTTCAGTTTGGCGCGCAGTGCGCTGAAGCTCAGACAATCCGCGGCAGCCCGGGCGCAGGTTGCAACGGTTTTTACCGCCTGCCCCTCGCTGCTGCTGATGTGCGCCGCCACGTCCCGGAGGGAATCCCTGATGCGAATCAGTTCCAGGGCTTCGCGCCGCTTGGGGTTATAGTCCGCGCCGACACCCTTGACCCAGTGTGAAACAATCCGCTCGATCAGAATTTTTTGATCTTCCAGCGGGGTAATCACATAAAAGGCCCGCACGCCGTAAGTTCGGGACAACCGGGATATATCATGAAGGTCCAGGTTGGTTACGGCCGATGCGACGGTGTCGCCATTTTTATTGATCACCGGATAATGCGTCAGCGCCACGTAAAGATTGGGTGCGAATAATCTCTTCAATGTCGCTGCACCACTTTTCCAGGATTTCCTGCTCCGGTTTGCTCAAGGATCTTTGCTTCAGCAGATCCTTTCGTTTTAAAAATGTTCGTATAAGTGCGCTTTCCAGCCGCCATTTTTCAATTTCTTTGTGGTTTCCCGACAGCAGAACCCCGGGAACCGCCTCGCCCTCAAAATTATCGGGCCGGGTATACTGGGCATGCTCCAGCAAATTGTCCGAAAAAGAGTCCCTGGCAGCAGATTCGCTGCCGCCCAGAACGCCCGGAATCAGCCGCGTCACCGCATCCATGACAACCATGGCAGCCACTTCGCCGCCGGTCAGAACATAATCGCCGATGGAGATCTCGTCGTCGATCAGACCGTCGCCAATGCGCTCGTCCATTCCTTCGTAGCGGCCGCAAATTAAAATCAGCCCTTCCTGGGCTGACAGCGTCCGGGCCATGGGTTGATCAAAAACGCGCCCCTGGGGCGTCAGCAACACCCGTCTGGCCGTGGGCGCCAGTTTCATGGCGGACCGGATGGCGGCCGCCAGCGGTTCGGGCTTCATGACCATCCCGCAACCGCCGCCATAAGGCCTGTCATCGGTAACTCGGTGCCGGCCCCCAGCAAAATCCCGGATATCAAGGGCTGAAGCGTAAATCCGGTCCTGTATTAATGCCCGTCTGACAATCCCGTGTTCCCAAAAAGAGCTGAATATCTCCGGAAATATTGTCAGAACCAAAAAGCGCATCACTCATCTCAGCCCGTCGGGCAGATCCACCTGCATGGTCTTTTGCTCCAAATCGATGGAGACAACCACCGACGCAAGCGCGGGAATCAGCGTTTCCTTCCGGCGCCCGTCGGCAACATCTGTTACGATGTAAACATCGTTGCTGCCGGTGGGCATGATGGACGCCACCCGGCCGATATATTCTCCGGCAAGCGTAAACACCGAAAGCCCGATAAGGTCAAACCAGTAGTAGTCGTCGTCTTCCAGTTCCGGCAGGCTCTTTTTCTCAATGTAAAGCGCGCTGCCCACAAGCGCTTCAGCCTGGGTTCGGTTTTCAATCCCCTCCAGAGACAACAGGGCGGTCTTGGCGTGCGGCTTTGCCCATTTGACCGAATATGTTTTTCCCCCGCCTTTATCATGCCGAGCCAGGAGCAGCGTTCCCGGACTGAATACAGACAGTGACGCTACGTAGGAGTAAATCTTGACATTGCCGGCCATTCCATGGACGCCGACTATCTTTCCGATGGGGACAATATCACTTTTCGCCACGATGCTATTCGATAATCTCTAAAACCGTTCTTTTCTTTACCTTGGCGGATGCTGCGCTTAAGATCGTTCGCATCGCACGGGCGGTTCGTCCCTGCTTCCCGATAACCTTCCCCAGATCCTCTTTGGCCACCTTTAGTTCAAGCACAGAGGTCTGGTTTCCTTCCACCTCTTCAACCCGAACCTGGTCCGGATTGTCAACCAGTGCCTGGGCAATGTACTTAATCAGCTCTTTCATGGCTCAGTCTCCTTTGTTGGCTATTGAGAATTCGGGATCGTGAATTTACGCCGATTTAACGGAAACACCCTCTTTCTTCAGCAGGCCTTTCACTGTGTCCGTTGGCGTCGCACCCTGTTCTATCCAGAACTTGATGCGATCTCCGTTTAGTGAAACTTCTGACGGATTCGGCACTGGATTGTAGGTGCCGACGGCTTCCAGATATCTTCCGTCTCTGGGGGCTTCCGTATCCGCTACAACAATTCGATAAAAAGGTCTTTTTTTGGCGCCGTGCCTGGCCAATCGTATTTTAACCGACATTTCGTTTCTCCTCTAAAACGGCAGCATTCCCCGGCCGAGGCCGCGCATGCCGCCCTTGTTAATTTTTTTCATCATCTTCAAAACCTGGGTATAGTTCTTAAGCAACTTGTTGATATCCTGAACAGCCGTTCCGCTCCCCAGGGCAATCCGTTTGCGCCGGCTTCCATTTATCATGGTGTGCTGACGCCGTTCCGCCGGGGTCATGGAGTTGATAATGGCTTCGATTCGAACAAATTCCTTTTCGTCCACCTGTAAATTTTTAAGCTGTTTTACTTGCCCCATTCCGGGAATCATCTTGATCAGATCCGTTAAAGAACCCATTTTTCGGATCTGAACCATCTGATCACGAAAATCTTCCAAAGTAAACTGATTTTTCCGCAGCTTCTGATCAAGCTGCGCCGCTTTTTCCTGGTCCACCACGGACTGGGCTTTCTCAATCATGGTCAGGACGTCGCCCATGCCCAGTATCCGCGAAGACATCCGTTCCGGATGAAACGGTTCCAGCGCGCTTAGCTTTTCGCCGACACCGATGAATTTAATCGGCTTGCCGGTGACCGCCTTGATGGAAATGGCTGCGCCGCCCCGGGCGTCGCCGTCCATCTTGCTGAGAACAACGCCGTCGATATCGAGGGCCGTATCAAAAGCGCCGGCGATATTGACGGCATCCTGGCCGGTCATGGCATCGGCCACCAGGAGGATATCGGACGGCTGCAGCGCCGCCTTGATCCGCACCAGCTCGTCCATCAGCTCCGTGTCAATGTGCAGACGCCCGGCCGTATCCAGCAGCAGGGTGTCACATCCTTCTTTGACAGCCGCCACCCTGGCGTCCCGGCAGATGTCCACCGGATTCATCTCCGGGCGCGAGGGATACACGGATACCCCCAGCTGTCCGCCCAGTTTTTTAAGCTGATCAATTGCCGCCGGACGATACACATCGGCCGGCACCAGGTAAGGTTTTCTACCGGCGCTTCTTAAAAAAATCGCAAGCTTGCCTGCCGTTGTGGTCTTGCCGGACCCCTGCAGCCCCACCAGCATCACCGAAACGGGTATGGGCCCCGACATCTTCAGTCCTTCATGCCGGCTGCCCATCAATCCGGTCAGCTCATCATTGACGATCTTGACGACCTGCTGCCCGGGGGTCAGGCTTGCCATGACCTCCCGGCCCAGGGACCGCTCTTTGATATCGGCAATAAATTTTTTTACAACTTTATAGTGGACATCCGCCTCAAGAAGGGCTAACCTAACTTCCTTTAAGCCCTCCTCGATATTTTTTTCGGACAGCTTACCATGCCCTTTGAGTTTTTTAAATATTAAATTCAGCTTGTCGCTGAGATTATCAAACATGTCGTCCCAACCGTTTCTATGGCAATGAAATTTTTATAAGTAATATTCTTGACATGTTATGTCAAGAAAAATATCATTCTCTTACGAGTATTAAAATGATTGATTCCGCTGATAAAATCGATATTAAAGACCTGACGCCGGAAGAGCTGGTTCTCTGGCTCCAAACCCATGGCATAGCGCCTTATCGTGCCGGACAGGTATTGCGATGGATATACTCGCGCCAGGCGGATTCCTTTGATGTCATAACCGATATCAAAAAGGAGATCCAGGTGCTGCTTTCAACCCATTTCAGCTTAAACCGCCTCACCAGGGTAAAAGTAGAGTCCTCCGCCGACGGTTCCCATAAATACCTGTTTAAGCTCAGCGACAACAACTGCATCGAAAGCGTTCTGATACCGGAAAAGAACCACCTCACCCTGTGCATATCCACCCAGGTGGGCTGCGCCCAGGGCTGCCGATTTTGCCTGACCGCCCGCAGCGGCTTTGTGCGGAACCTGACCAAGAACGAAATCGTGTCCCAGGTCCGCGATATCATGATGGACCAGGATGATGCCCGGCAGCTGACCAACATCGTCCTGATGGGGATGGGCGAGCCCCTGGCCAATTATGACAATGTGCTGCGGGCGGTGGAGACCTTTACCAATAGAGAAATCGGCCTCGGTTTTGCAAGCCGGCGGATCACCATCTCCACGGCCGGCCTGGTCTCCAAGCTCAACAGCCTGGGGCAGGATACCGGCGTCAATTTGGCGGTATCGTTAAATGCCACGGACAACCGGACCCGGGACATGCTCATGCCCATCAACCGAAGGTATCCCATTGAAACGCTTCTCCAGGCCTGCCGCAACTACCCCCTGACGCCCCATCGGCGTATCACTTTTGAATACATCCTGATCAAAGGGGTCAACGACACCCCGGAAGATGCCGTCCGCCTGGCGGATCTGCTCAAGCCGATTCGATCAAAAATCAACCTGATCCCGTTTAATGAGTATGAAGAGAGTGATTTCCTGCCCCCGCCGGAATCCGCCATTCTGCGGTTTCAGGAAATTCTTTTGCACAAAAATTACACGGTGCTCATCCGTCGCAGCAAGGGCCGGGACATTTCGGCCGCCTGCGGGCAGCTCCGTGTAAAAACCTTAACATCAGAACCATGCGCAGGTATTTAATATCCATATGCTTTTGGGGGTTGAGTTTCCTTTGGGGCAACACACAGTTGGCCCAAGCCGGTGTTGTCTTTTTTGACAGCGTTACCACCACCCACACACCGGTCTATTTAAAGGTCTTGACCAAAGGAATTCTGTTTGCCGAAGGGGGTCGCCTGGTCGATCTTTATTCGGAAGACCAAAAGCTCGGACGCGTCTTAAGCGGCGGCGACGGTTATGGATTTATGAAATTGACCCCGGCTGATGTCGGCCTGAAAACCTTCATTGCCCGGATGGACGGCCATAGCGACAGCGCTTACCTTCTGGTGATGAAAAAAACCGACCGGGCGCTTTTGTTTGAAATCGAAGTTCTCAGCCGCGACTTTTTATCAAATACCGCCGTCAGCGACACCCAAAAAGCCTTGAAAATTCTGAGTAAAAAATTTAAGCTGATTTATCTGGTTCGGTTTTTGGGACCGGACCTTGCCAAAAAAATAATTGCGAAAAATAAGTATCCAGCTTCCGCTGTTCTTCCCTGGCAGGGACCGGACCTGTTTAAAGATTTAAAAAGCCGGCGGATTACCTTGACGGCCATTATCGGGTCCGCCGACATTGTTTCCGAAGCCGCCGACGAAGTGCCGCAGCGGTTTACCTTCGACGAAACCGAAGATGAAACGTCTGTGGAAAGCTGGCAGGAGATCATCAAACATCTGCAATAAGGAGCCGAAATGAAAGGGTTTAACGGTAAAATTGCCCGAATCGATCTCTCCGCTCGTAAGGTAACGATTGAAACACCGCCGGAGACGTTCTACCGGCAGTATCTGGGCGGGCGCGGCATTATCGTCCATACCCTTTTAAAGGAAGTTCCCGCTAAAACCGATCCGTTTGCGCCTGAGAACAAACTCGTTTTCGCCCTGGGCCCCATCAGCGGTCATCCGTTTGTCGGCAGCGGCCGCCATAGTGTCGGCTGCAAGTCTCCGCTTTCGGGCGGATACGGTGAATCCGAGGCCGGCGGTTACTGGGGCGCAGAATTGAAAAAAGCCGGTTTTGACGCCCTGATTATCGAAGGCGCTGCCGCAACCCCAGTTTTCCTCTGGGTCAACAACGGCACTGTTCAAATCCGAGACGCCGGCGATCTCTGGGGTCTGGAAACGGCCGCCGCCCACAGCGCCCTTCAGGCTAAACTTGATGACGGCCGAATTCGCACCGCTATCATCGGCCCGGCCGGAGAAAACCGGGTCCGTTTCAGCTGTATTTTACATGACATCACCCATGTTGCCGGCCGGACCGGGACCGGCGCGGTCATGGGATCAAAAAACCTGAAAGCCGTCGCCGTTAAGGGCGACCGCCCCCCCCCAGACCGCTGCTCCTCAAGAATTGAAAAAAATCAACCGGGACATGCTGAAAAATTTCAAGGAACGATCCAAGCATTGGATGGTGGGAACCGGCCGGGGGATTGTCAATCATGAAAAAACAGGAAATATCCCCATTCGAAACTTTAAAGGCGGGAAATTTCCCGGCATTGAGAAAATTACGCCCCAGATTTTATGTGAGAACTACCTCGAAAAAATGGCCGGATGTTACGGGTGCCCCATTCGCTGTAAACGGGTGGTCAAACTTGAAAAACCTTATACGGTGGACCCCGTTTACGGGGGGCCTGAGTATGAAACCCTGGCCGCCCTGGGTGCCAATTGCGGCATCGATGATCTGGCGGCCATCATGAAAGCCAATGAGCTGTGCAATCGATACGGAATCGATACCATCTCAACCGGCGTGGTGATTTCTTTTGCCATGGATCTTTTTGAAAATAAAATTCTGACCTTGCATGACACCGGGGGGCTGGATCTGACGTTTGGCAATGCCACGGCCATGCTGGAAATGGTGGAGCGGATCGCCCGGCGCAAAGGTTTGGGAGACTTGCTGGCGGAGGGCTCCCGGCGTGCTGCTGAAAAAATCGGCAACGGCGCCTTCGATTTTGCCATGCAGGTCAAAGGTGAAGAAATTCCCATGCACGAACCGCGTTTAAAACAAACCATGGGCATTCACTACAGCATCCATGCCACCGGAGCCGACCATGCCACCGGCTCCAGCGACACCTTGCCCCTGGACGACGGCAGCGCCCAAAAACTCCATGACAAAGGATTCGCGGCGCAGCTGATCAACTGTCTGGGGCTATGTAAATTTGTCCCCTGGAACCATCAGGAAGTGAAAGCTGCACTGGCGTCCATCACAGGCTGGGAAATGGCGTCCGCCGAACTGATGAAGGTGGTGGCGCGCGGCGTCACCCTGTCCCGTGTATTCAATATTCGTGAAGGGTTCTCGGCCAAAGACGATATGCTGCCGCCAAGGTTCGCAACCACGCCCCCCGACAGCCCCCTTAAGGGGATTGATCCGCAAAAGCTGCAGCAGGCTCAAAAAACCTATTATCACATCATGGGTTGGGACGAAAAGGGCATTCCCACCCGGGAAAAACTTGCCGAGCTTGGAATCAACTGGGCAACGCAATATTTAAGTTAACAACCACCTCTAAAAGGGGTGGCTTAATGGTGACCCTAAAAGGGCTGATGGTTGATCTGATTCGCCCTCTCAGCGAATCAGACTAAAAATAATTTCCTCTGTGCTCTCTGTGTACTCAAGCGATCCCGCTTCTGCGGGAAAGCGGGTGAGAGAACAAGTAACGCTCATTCCCGCAAAGCATAGCTTGGACCATCCCGCTATCAACGGGAAGGTTTATGAGGTTAATTAATTCTGACGAATCGGTTTAAAAACAAGGAGCGGCCATGGAAATTAATAAAGAAACCTTTAAGATTCTAATTCTCGATGACAATGAAATCGATTTGGACCTGCTTGAGGATATCTTGATGCGGTTGGGTTTTGAGAACATCATAAAATCCACAAGCGGACCGGAAGCCATCCGGTTGACCGAAGCGCATTCCCCGGATTTATTCTTTATAGACATCATGATGCCCGAAATGTCCGGCGATGAATTCAGGGGACTTTTGAAAGAAAGACCCGCTACCCGCAATACCCCTGTTATTTACATATCAGGCATTATTTCAAAGGAAGAAGAGAAGGCCATCAGCGGTCGCTTCCCCAGCGGCGATTTGATTGTTGCCAAGCCCTTCACCAAAAGCAAAATCGCCCGGGCAATACTCGAAAGCCTTGGTATGGCGCCTGAGAATTAAACACGACAGCTGCTTTTCTGGGATTCCGGTCCGGGCAAAACATAGATGGAAAACATCATCCGGATTTAGGTCGGATGAGGTTTTTTTCAATCCCTTGACACACCGTTTTGATTCCATTATAAGCCTAAAAATTGACAGACGGCCCAGGCCGTTCCAACTATCGGCAACATAACTAAAAAAGGAATCGAATCATGAATTTAGACCGACAGGAAGCACCCTTGCGGCGATTGATGGGCCCCGGGCCGCTGGATGTCCACCCACGTGTATATAAAGCACTGGCATCTCCGGTGATCGGATATCTCGATCCGGTATATCTGAACGTGCTGGATCGAATCGGCGAACTGCTTCCGCCGGTATTCGGAACAAAAAACCGCCTCACCCATGCCACCCCCGGAACCGGCACCTCCGGCATGGAGACCTGCATCGCGAATCTGCTGGAACCGGGCGACCGCGTGCTGGTGTGTGTCCACGGTTTTTTCGGCGACCGCATCCGTCAGATGGCGGAACGCCAGGACGCCCAGGTCACTGTGATCGAACAGGAATGGGGAAAACCCACCGATCCCGAAAAGGTGGAGGCCGCCCTTAAACAGGGGTCTTATAAACTGCTGGCGCTGGTTCATGCCGAAACTTCCACCGGCGTGCTGCAGCCCATGGCGGATATCGTCCGGCTGGCAAAAACTTTCGATACCCTGCTGATGCTCGACACGGTATCATCCCTTGGCGGGATTGAAATCAAGGTGGATGAATGGGGAGTTGACGCCGCTTTCAGCTGCAGCCAGAAGTGCATCGGCACTCCGCCGGGGCTATCGCCCATCACCTTCAGCGACCGCGCCGTCAAAACGGTGAAAAAACGCAAACACATGGTGAGGAGCTGGTATCTGGACATGGCCTTGCTGGAAAAGTACTGGGGGCCGGAGCGTATGTACCATCATACCAGTTCCAGCACGCTCAATTACGCCCTGCTGGAAGCACTGCTGCTGATCCATGAAGAGGGCCTGCAAAACCGATTTTTACGCCACCGCAAGAACCACAAGGCCCTTGTCGCCGGCGTGGAGGCCCTGGGTCTTAAGATGCTGGTCAAACCGGAACACCGGCTGCCGACCCTGAATACCATCGTCATTCCGGAAGGCGTGGACGATGTCAAGCTGCGCCGCTATCTGCTGGACAAGTTCAAGCTGGACATCGGCGGCGGTTTCGGACTGCTGAAGGGCAAGGTCTGGCGGGTGGGGCTGATGGGGTATTCCTGCTCGGCCGACAACGTACTCTTTTTTATTCCGGCCCTGAGCCGGGCACTAACCGTACAGGGTGTAAAGACCGATCTGGCCTCGGGCCTGGATGCCGTCTTGTCCGAACTGGATGGAGACGTGGTTGCGCTTCCGGTCAAAGAGGCTGTCGCGGCGAGTTAGTAGACCCCCTTTTTTATAATCCATTTCCTCACCAGGACGGCTAGTGTCTCGTCAACCATCAATTGTCGGATAGAGGCGGCGTAGTTTTATCCTGGCATCCTCGGCAGTGAATTGCCA
>JARGFK010000088.1 GCA_029211065.1 Desulfobacterales bacterium | reverse complement strand
ATTCACGATTTAGCCGCTAACCCAGACGCAATAACGATAAGGCTTTTCACAAATCCAACCGTCATTTGCGCACATAGTATTTTCGATTGTTTAAATACTTGATAACATGCTGAAATAAGAAGGGAAGCCATGAATATCGGCTACTTACAGTTTTGGTCAAGTGGAAACTTCGACTCCCGCCGCCTCCATCAGGTTTCGCCTTTTGGGTTCCGCACGGTGAAAATGGTTCGATCCATATTACCATCAGACCTTGGCGTTGTGCCTGTAGACGATGACCCGGACTTTTTCCAGGGTCACCAGGCCCTCGCCGATCATGGTATCCAACTGCGGCAGAAAAGCCTCGATCTTATCCGCTGCGTCAACGATCTCCACCACCAACTGAGTCCTCCTTGCTTAAGAAAATTTTACCTGCCATTGTAAACCAGGAAACAGTTGCGCATTCCTGCCGGACAGTGCCTTGCGCTATATGCCGCTAAGTCTTGGCAGAATGGTCGCGGCAAAACTCAAAACAAAAAAGAAGCCGCACATATCGGTGACCGTTGTCAGCAGCGGGCTGGATACCAGGGCCGGATCCAGTTTAAACCGCTTGAGCACCAGGGGCAGCATCCCGCCGAGAATGACGGAAACCAGTGTGTTGGCCGCCAATGCACCGCCCACTACAAGTCCAAGCCACGGGTTTCCCTTCCAGAAAAAGGCGACCGACCCAAGCAGCAAGCCAAGCACCAGACCGTTTATGATGCCGACCCGGGTCTCCTTTGCCAGCACCCAGAGCAGTTCGCCCGGCCGGACCAGGCCGAGGGAGAGCTCACGCATGGAAACCGCCACAGCCTGGTTGCCGGAACAGCCGCTCATGTCGCTGACCATGGGAAGAAAAACCGCCAGCGTAATGGCTGCAGCAAGGGTATCCTGATACAAAGCGATGACACTTGCGGCAATGATATTCAGGACAATATTCATGCTCAGCCAGGACAGGCGGCGCCCGGAACGGGATAGCAGCGGCATGGTCCGGAACTCCTCGCCGCCGATGATGCCGCTCAAGCGCAGAAATGTTTTTGTTTTACGCTTATTGACCGCCTCCTCAATGGCACTCGGCAGCACCACGCCGACCAGCCGCCGCCTCTCGTCCACAACCGGTACGCCGAACAGGTGATGCGCTTCGAAAAAGTCCTGGAGCTCTTTTAGCGAAGCCTTGTCCGGCACACTGAGAGGCGAAGATATCATGACCTGGGTCAGCCGGGTCTCCCGGTCAGGAAAAAGCAGGTCGTGCATGCGAAGCACACCTGTCAGTTTCTCTTCCCCGTCAACAACATAAAAATACTGAACGTGGTAATCGACGTACTCTTTCCGATTGGCCTGCAGATCATCAAATACATCCTGGATAGTATTGTCGCTTCTATAGGCAAGGAACTCGGAAATCATGAGGCCGCCGGCGCAGTCCGGTGCGTATTCCAACAGCATTCTCGCTTCTTTGGCATCTTCCCGGTCCATTTTCGCCAGAATAGCCTGACTGACATCCTCGTGCATTTCACCCAGCACATCAACAAGATGATCGCTGGCAAGCTCCTCCATAATGGCCGCCGCCTGCTCCAGTGGCATATCCTCCACCAGATCCGCGGCCTGGGCTTCCGAAATGCCCTCAATCACATCGGCGGCATCCTCGGGGGTGAGAAGGCTCAGCAGGCGTAGCTGTTTTTTTTCCGTCAGTCGAGAGATAGCCCTGGCCGTCTCCGGCGGGCTGAGCGCATCAATGAATTTTGTCAGTTCAACGCTGTTTCCCCCAGCGATCAGTTCACTAAGCGTTTCCCAGGGGGCGGTTGGATTTTTCATAATAACCTCTTGTAATTGTAGTAAATATATTGCCTTCCAGCTCTGAATTAGACGTCGGCACCCTTTTGATACCTGTTCCTTAAAAATGATTAATACCTTGTCATGAAACCCTATGGCAATAAAGAGCAACCGTGTAATGATGGCCTCGCAAATCTCAATTCTGAAATAACCTTTGATATCACGAGGCTTTGATGATATTTAATCCATAATCCACGATTCATGTTTTGAGTCGTTGAATTTTTCAATAATCGGCTCAATGATCAGTCCTCAAAACAGTTTGGGTTGATGATGCATACCCTAAATAAAATTAATCTTCACAATAGATTTTCTTTCGGCCGGGTGAACCCCATCGTTTTTTTGCCGATCACAGCCGCATGCATCTTATTGCTGTGGGCCTGTGTCATGCATCCCCCCTCCCAAACACCGGTTTTAAATCAGCCAGAAACAAAAAATTTCGATGTTCAGTCATCCGTCCTCATGAAAGCACTGGTGCGGGTACTCACCGACAAGAAATTTAAAGTCAATGCCGAACGAACGGGCGGGCAAAGCCTTGAAACCGAGTGGCTCCAGGACGGATCCTATCGAAGCATGGTGCTGGCCGAGGTGTTGCCTCTCGAAAAATTCCGCAGCCAGCTCAAGGTAACCCTGCTGCTCCAGAAAAAACCCTTTTTACAGGAATCATGGCAACCGATGGACAAGATCGACAAAACCGTCTACAAAGATTTTATGAATGATGTGCTCATCGAGAGCTACCGCGTCTTGTATGATCGTCGCTGAACCAGCTGCCTTGATTTAGCCTGTATCCCATCTTATTTGCCTGTTTTCCCTTGAAAAAACATTTTATCCCTGCCATAGTTCTCAATATTTCATCGGTTATGAATCGGTTACGTCCATCTGTTTGTCTAAAATAAAAGGAGAAACGCATGCTGGAATCTGATAAGGCAAGATATCGCAAACTCATGCCGAAGATCTTAGAATCCCTGAAAAAGAAAAAATTTGACCCCTTCTTTTTCGAGACCATCGAAGAGGCCCGTCGCTTTGTACCCGCCCAGATCCAAAAAGGAGAAACTGTCGGTATCGGCGGATCCGTTACGCTGCGCCAGGATCTGGATGTGGTCAAGGCCCTCCGCAGCCAGGGCAATACGGTTTACGATCACTGGGACGCCAAGGATAATACGGAACGGCTCAAACTCAAACGGATGCAAAGCGGCGTCGATGTTTTTTTAAGCAGCCTGAACGCGGTTACCTGTGATGGAACCCTGGTAAACCTGGACGGCGGGGGAAACCGGGTGGGCGGGCTTTGCTCCGGCCCCAAGCGGGTCATTGTGGTTGCAGGCACCAACAAGCTTGTTGAAACCCTGGACGGCGCCATTCATCGCACCCGGAACCATTCCGCTCCCATCAATGCCGACCGTCTGAAACGCAAGACACCTTGCGCCGCAACCGGTTTGTGCAGCGACTGCGATTCGCCCGAAAGAATATGCGCCGCCCTGTTGATACTTTTTAAAAAACCCGGCGATATCGACAAGTTTACGGTGGTCCTGGTGAATGAGGAAATGGGATATTAAATCCGGATTAACCGTTTTTTTCCTCCGGTCTGTCCTGGGATGGCTCTTTGCCATGCTGTTCGGCGCTGCCGGTTTGGTTGCGGCCCGCCTGTTCAATCTCGCGGCCCTGCCGGCCGCCTTATGGACCTTGGGTCTATTCGGACTTGCCGGCGGCGCCGCACTCGCCCGCCTGCTGCATTCATCCAGCGGCCAAGTCCATCGTTACCAGTATTTACGCCTTGCCGTGATCTGGGCGCTGTGCGCTATCGGCGGGGCTTTTCCGCTTTTTTTTACCATGGGAACCCGGCCGGAGATGGCGATCCGGACATTTTACAGCTTTGCAGCCTTTGGTGCCATGGGCGGCGCACTAACCGCCGGGATGTTCCGATCCATTTTCAGACACTATTCCAAAAATGATTTATTGCCCAGCACCCTTATCTGGTCCTTGAGCTTCGGCCTGGCTGCCGTTACGGGTGATGCTGCCGGAGAATGGCTGCAAGGGCTGTTGCCGTCATCACTGGCGTGGCCGATCGCCATTGTGATGATGACGATTATCATGGGATTCGGCAGCGGATGGTCGCTCCTGCAGTTTTTCAAATCAGATCAAGGCGGGTGGCGGGCGCTGCAGATGTCAACTCTTGATGACGCCTCACCCGGGAGCGGCCAAAAGTTACGCTTTCCTTGGGTTTTGATTATTTTATGCCTCCCGTTCTATTTAAATGATTTGTCAAATATTTTTATCAAGGATTGGCGCTGGTGGCTTTTCATTGATTATGCCAGCGTCAAGCTTTTTCCATTTCTGGTCATTTTATATTTGATCCGTAAAAACATTTTGCGGCTTAATAATATCATCGGCCCGTGGCGCCCATCAGTCGTTTCTTTTCTGCCTGTTGTTGTGGTTGCCGCATTGACGGTCCTTTTCATCGAGCAAAACGGTCCCCTGCACCTGAAAAAGCTTTTCCCCAACAATCCCTTGGGAAGCATTCCGGAGATATCGAAACCGCTCTGGAAATGGATTGATCTGAGCACAGGCCTTCTAATGGTGGGGATCTTTGAAGAGGTTGTTTTTCGGGGCCATTTGCTTATGTTTCTGCGGCAATATACATGCCGACCGACCGTATTTATTCTCTTTTCCGCCGTCACTTTTGGATTGATCCACTGGAGCGGCGGTCTTCACCAAATCATCCTGGCTTCGGCTGCCGGAGCTGTTTTCATGCTGCTCTATTTGCGCACCTATTCTTTGCCGGCCGTTATCATGTCCCATTTTATAGTCAATTTCGTTAATCTTGCCGGCGTCATCCCCCCCTCTCTTTTCAGTTTCTTTTCAGTTCCTCCGATCCGCTAAACGGTTCTATGGTAAAAAGAGGGTTTGTCCTTACAGCTTGAGGTGATCATGTACAGCAGCACCATATATTGATTCCGGCTGTATTCAATTCATAATTTTTACGGTATTTCATTCGTCAGCTTTCGAAGCTCCATAGGATTAATATCAGTTTATTTATATAAATTAATATATTAAAAACCTATTTAGCCTTTAGGATACGATCTGATCTACATAATTTGTAGGCGAAATTTTCAAAAAATGTTGTCACCCTTCTTTTTCCTGCTGCTCCCATAAAATAATTTAATCGAAATAAATAAAAATAAATTTTATGGATTTATTCATTTATTTATTATTTTTATATTTATTTCATTGGGTTATATTAATTTTAGGATTGACCGGGCAGGATTGTATTTTTTGATTATAATTCTTTGTTTGGCATTAAAGATGCATTGCTTATACGTAACGTTTCAGATTTTATGTCAGCAACCCGGTTGAAATATAGAGTAGCAAACTGATGTATCATTCAACAATTGAGTTTTAAAATATTCTTTTGATCGTTTTGCTAACGCCAAGGAAGGTGAAGCCATGACATCAAAAACAAAAAGTTACATTTTCATCGCGTTTTTCTCCACATGTGTGGTTTTGTTCTTGTTGTTGCCGATTTTTCCGACCTGCTGTGAATTTATCAAAAGTTTTGATATCTTCGGACACGATCATGACAACTTCATCTTCCTGATGGTCGCGTTTGTTTTCATCAGCTACATCATGACCGAGTTGACGGTTTACGCCTACCGCTTTGGTGCACGAATCAGCTGGCAATCCCCTAAAATCGGCAAAATTCTGGTGTCCCAGGGGTACATTACCCAGGCGCAGCTCTATCAGTCACTTAAGGAGCAAAGCCTGCGAATAGGAGAAGTGCTGGTCCAGGAAGGACGCATCAGCCAGCAACAACTGCTGCATGCCCTGGCAATTCAGAAAAAAAAGAAACGCAGGTTGGGAGAAGTCCTTACCGAACTGGGCTACTCAAGGCAAGAAGATATCCGTTGGGCCCTGAACCGGACCCACCGGCGGCTGGGAAAAATCTTACGTGAGAAAAATCTGGTGAGCGATTACGACCTGGCCTGTGCCCTGACCTTAAAGAAATGCCGCATTGACGACCAGGGGCGCATCTTTGCCAGGGAATAAGTTTGCGCATTTTTAAAGATTCAATATTCACCGTTTTAAAAGTTTTCATGGATCAAGCGGCCATTCAAATCCCTGCCCTGCCCGAGAAGTTCTGATCGGCGTTCCCACCAGCGTTCTTTTTTGCTGATCACGTTTCTCGCCAATTATAGCGGTTGTCAAAAAAACATTCCATTATCCCAACGTTTTTTTCTACAACCGCTTATACCGCAATTCATTGTTTCGGAACTTTATTATGGAAAGCGGTATAGAATAATCTTATTCGCTTTTGACACTATTCCCCGAAAAGCGCGGCTTACAACGACCGTATTTCCTGACGCATAAAAACCGTGTAGGATATGGCAAAACAGACGATGGTTATGGCAAGCATCGAGATGATGTAGGGCAAGACCACGATGACGCTCTGCCCCAGGGGCAGGGGCCCTGCAAATCGCGAGATGGAAAGCTGTTCCATGATGCCCATCTGCACAAACATGCGATTCGTTTTGCGCATCGGGTCAATAATCGTTGCGGTTGAACCCGTGTAAAGCTCCATGGGCGACGTCAGCGAAATCCCCCTTTCAATGGTCGCCCGCCGCATGACGGCTTCCGGATCGGAGGGACCTGCATCGGGCGTCAGCGAGCTGGCAAGGATATTGGCCCCGAGGCTGACAAAAAAAGAAAAAAAGATCCACACCGCTATGGCTGCCAGGGCGGAAGTGGCCACGCTGCGAAACACAATCGAAAATAGAATCGCGACACCCAGCCAGAACGATATGTAAATAATGCTGATAATCAGGTAGATAAATATCCGCCACAGCTCCTCGACCCCGGGGACTACCCCCAGGAGGCTGAGCCCCAGGCCGGTAATGACCAGAATGATCGAAACCATCATGACGGCAATGATGATGACGCCTGCCAGAAATTTTCCATTGATGACGTCATCGCGGTAAATCGGCTGAGACAGCAGTTTGCTGAGGGTGCCTTCGTTGCGTTCCCGATTGATGGTATCAAATCCCAGGATCAGACCGATCAGCGGTCCAAAAAACGCCACGAACTGCTGCAGGGAGAACAGCGCGCCGGACGATGTAAATATCATTAAAAAAACAAACTGGGGTTTGGCGACACCCTCCAGGTCTTTTTTAATATGCAGTCCCGCCATGTAAACGGTAATCAGGCTCACCATGGCGATCAGTGCAAAGAGAATGATAAAGCGGTAGCTGCTGAGATGGTCCGACAGTTCTTTTCGCAGAATGGGTTTGATGCCGATCACGACCTTACCTCCTGGAAATATTTCATGTAGATTTCTTCCAAGCTGTACCGTTCCGATCCGATTCCGAACTTATCCTTGGCAAGCTGCTCCATCGGTCCCTGGGCGACCATGCGTCCCTTGATCATAATGCCCACCCGGTGGCAAATTTTCTGGACCAGGTGCAGCATGTGCGACGACAGCAGAACGGTCATCTTCTTTTCGCGGCAGAGCGCCTCAATCAGTTCAATCATCCGGTTGGTGGCGTCCGGATCAAGACCCAGGGTCGGTTCATCCAGAAAAACCACCTTCGGGTCTTTGATCAGCAGTTCGGCAATACCCAGGCGCTGGCGCATGCCGCGCGAGTAGGCGCTGATCTTTTTTTTGGATTCACCGGCCAGCCCCACTTTCTCAAGGGCCTCATCCATACGCGCCCCAGCGACGTCGCGGGGGAGGCGGTTCAGCTCGGCCACGAAACCGAGCATCTGGCGGGCATTGAGATCGCTGTAGAATCCCATGTTTTCCTGCAGGTATCCGATCAACCCCTTGACCCGCACCGGTTCCCGGGTGGGGTCCACGCCCAGGACCCGGGCGGTTCCACCGGTGGGCTCGGTCAACCCCAGCAGCATCAGCAGCGTGGTTGTTTTGCCGGCCCCATTGGGTCCCAGAAAACCGAACACTTCGCCTTCCGAAATCCGCAGGGTCAGGCGATCCACTGCCACCTGACCGTTGTATACCTTGGTCAATTCATCAGTTTGGATGATTGCATTCGTTTCCATTTTAACGCCTTCCCAGCCAGCGGAACAAGCCGATCAGTCCGGCAATTACGGCCACGATAATGCCGATGCCTACCCAGCCCCAGGCGCTGGAAGCTTTTACCGTAACCCGGAATTCTAAAGTTTTGGACGCTTTTTCCCCGTCGACCTTCACGTTTACGGAATAGTCTCCAACCAGCGCCTCTTCATTGGGGGTGATGGTCACTTCAACCTGCTGCAGTTTTCCGGGCTCGATGACGTCGATTTTCTCAGGATTGAAGGCAACTTTCCAGTTTTCGGGTTTGAAGGTCATGAACTTGACGTTGCTGTTGGGGGCCGAACCGTTGTTCTTGATATAAAAAGACATGTTGGCCGGTTTTCCCTGGCGGGTGTCCAGAGACAAAAGCCCGCTGGCGGTGCCCACCTCCAGCTCAAAGGTGCCCGTCAAGACGACGTTCAGCTTGACCTCGCCGTTGGCCTCGCTGGTGGCCACCCGGACATTGATGGGATATTCGCCGGCTTTTGCCGAAGCAGCGGGTTTGACCACGACGGCAACGGTCTCGCTCTGGCCGGCCTTGATCCGAAGGCTCGAAATGTATTTGTCCTCATAGGCCGGTTTAAAATTGATGTCCCAGCCGTCCGGTCCCTGGACAAACAGATTGAATACGGCGTCTTTGTCCAGCTTGCTGTCCACTTCCACCGAAAATTCGAATTTGGCGTCCGTCGGCCCCTGGAGAACCGGATAGGAGGTATTCAATTTAACCCCTTTGTCCTCTTTTTTGGCGACATCCTTGGCCTTGACTTCCACCATGATGGTCTGGGACATTTTGAATTGGCCGTCCCGGGTTTGGGCTTCAACCAGAAATTCGTATTTTCCGGGTTTGGTTTCCTTGCCCGGATCCGCTTCAAAGGTCAGCCGCTTGTCTTCGCCGGAAGGAACATGGATGCCCGTCACCGTAAACTTATAGGTTTTAATCCTGGCCTCCCAGCCCTTTGGTTTTTCGGCAACCCAGACATCGACGCTTTCGTCCGAGCGCCCCTTGTTGAAGAATGTCAAGTCTATGCTGACATTCTCATCTGCCGGCACCACCACACCCGGATATTCGGCCGCCATCACGATCAGCCGTTCCGGTTTTTTTTCATCATCGGTTTTATCTTTGGCATCAACCGGCCTAAAGCCCTGTGAAAGGAGCAACCCCGCTGAGACCATAAAAACAATTAAAGCTTTTTGAATCAGCTTGTTGTGATGCATTCCGTACCCTCCCTGCTTATCTTGAAATTTAGAAAAATATAAACAGCAAGGGCGAGCCCTGTCAACTGCGGCCCGCCCTTATTGTTTGAATCATCAATACATGTCGTCCATGTCACCGGGGGGCATCGCCGGCATCGATTTTTTCTTTATCGGTTTTTCCGTAATCATGGCTTCGGTGGTGAGCATCAGTCCGGCAACCGAGGCCGCATTCTGAAGGGCAAAGCGCACGACCTTGGTGGGATCGATGACGCCGGATTTCATCAAATTCTCATACTGCCCTGAATCCGCATTATAGCCGTAATCACCCTTTCCTTCAAGCACCTTGTTCAGGACGACGTCACCGTTTAAACCCGCATTCTGGGCGATCTGCCGCAGGGGTTCGGCAATGGCGTGTTGTAATATCCGGATCCCTTCTTTTTCTTCACCGGTGGCTTTTGCCTTGTTCAAGGCATCCATGCAACGGACCAGCGCAACGCCGCCGCCCGGGACAATCCCCTCTTCAACTGCCGCCCGGGTGGCATTCATGGCATCCTCAACACGGGCCTTCTTTTCCTTCATTTCTATTTCAGTGGCCGCACCGATCTTGATCACTGCCACCCCGCCGATCAGCTTGGCCAGGCGTTCCTGCAGTTTTTCGCGATCATAATCAGAGGTGGTCTCCTCGATCTGCGCCCGGATCTGGCCGATGCGCCCTTCCAGGTCTTTCTTTTTTCCGGCGCCGTCCACGATGGTGGTATTGTCCTTGTCAATTTTTACGGTTTTGCAGCGTCCCAGGTCGTTCAGGGACACGTTCTCCAGTTTGACGCCAATGTCTTCCGTGATCACCTGCCCGCCGCACAATACAGCGAGGTCCTGGAGAATTTCCTTGCGACGATCCCCGAAACCCGGGGCCTTGACCGCAGCCACTTTCAGGGTGCCCCGCAGCTTGTTGACAATCAGGGTGGCCAGCGCCTCTCCTTCAATATCTTCGGCAATAATCACAAGGGGTTTGCCCGACTTTGCG
Organism: Desulfobacterales bacterium; assembly: GCA_029211065.1. NCBI lineage: Bacteria > Pseudomonadati > Thermodesulfobacteriota > Desulfobacteria > Desulfobacterales > Desulfobacterales bacterium. The sequence continues at coordinate 9,718 of JARGFK010000088.1, read as the reverse complement.
ACGGCTTCCAGAAGCGGCAGCATATCCTTCATGTTGCTTACCTTTTTTTCATTCAGAAGGATATAGGGATCCTCGAGGGTCGCTGTCATTTTTTCAGTATTGGTTACAAAATAGGGGGAAAGATAGCCCCGGTCAAACTGCATTCCCTCCACCACTTCCAGAGATGTCTCTATGCTCTTGGCCTCTTCAACTGTGATAACGCCTTCTTTACCGACCTTGTCCATTGCTTCGGACAGAAGCTTTCCCACAACTTCGTCGTTATTGGCTGAAATGGCGCCGACCTGAACAATCTCGCTTTTGTCTTTGACCGGTTTGGATATTTTTTTCAATTCCTCGACAACAGCCACCACGCCCTTGTCAATCCCGCGCTTGATGTCCATGGGGCTGATGCCGGCCGCCACCAGTTTTTGGCCCTCATTCAGAATCGCCTGAGCCAGTACGGTTGCCGTGGTGGTGCCGTCTCCCGCCACATCACTGGTCTTGCTGGCAACTTCCTTGACCATTTGAGCGCCCATGTTTTCGAACTTGTCTGCCAACTCGATTTCTTTGGCCACCGTCACACCGTCTTTGGTAACGGTGGGGGCGCCAAATGATTTTTCCAGAACGGCATTGCGCCCTTTGGGGCCCAGGGTGACCTTGACGGCATTGGCCAGCGTGTTAACGCCTTTGAGCATTTTTTCTCTGGCGGACGAACTGTATGCGATCATTTTTGCAGGCATTATGTGTTCCCTCCTTTTTACTCTAAAATTTTACTCTAAAATGGCTAAAATATCTTCTTCGCGCATGAATAGATGTTCAACACCATCAATTTTGATTTCGGTGCCGGCATATTTTGAAAAAAGAATCCGATCCCCTTTTTTAACTTCCAGCGGCGCCCGCTTGCCGTCATCACCCATCTTCCCCGGCCCGGCCGATACGATTTTACCCTCCAGCGGCTTTTCCTTGGCGGTGTCGGGAATAATGATGCCGCCGGCGCTTATCTGTTCTTCCGCAACCCGCATTACCAAAACCCTGTCATTTAACGGTCTAACTTTCATGTTCTAATTTACCTCCTGTCTTAAGTGAAAAATTACATTGACCTGTTCCTATTCAATCTGGCCAGAGGCAAGTAACTCATGTGAGCGCTTTTCATTAAGAAGAAGCGTTGCCCCCTGGCCGGGTTCTGAAAACCTGTAATAAACCCTGTCCTTTTCTGCTGAAATACAAACCGATGGTTACGCTGCGCTTCAAGGGTTTCACCGTTGCCGGTTCGACTTATCATCCATGTTAATTAAGGGAAATATTGGCGGGTATAGAGTTCCGCAGATTGCACCATCGGCAAATCCTCTCTGCCCATGGTTAAAGATTTCAAGGCCGGCCGATTGAAACCTTTTAGAACCCCATCGATCATGTTAATATTTCTTATCACCCTGCCCCGGATCATTCAAATGCATACCGAATGTATTTTAAACATAATAATTACAATATGTTAAAGAAATATTAGCTATAGAGAATTTAATCACCCTTTTTCGTCTGTCAAGGGGAAATGATTATTTTGTTTTATTTTTTACTTTACAGGGCAAATGTAACTGCGTTTATACTTTCCATGCTTGACGCGCAAACGATATTTTTTTATAAAGCCGGCACTGTTCATCATCATAAGGAAACCTGTTGATTCGACCGGCGCTTTCGGTTAGGATTTATTCAGCCTTATAGAAAACAAATCATCATCAAGGGAGGGCAACCATGCCTGACAAAGTGATTGCCATCGAAGAGGAAGGCGGGCCCTTTCAAATCATCTTTCGCCGTATCATGCGCATGGTCCCGGAACGCGACAAGGATGATATAAAATTGCAGCGTCTGATCGCCTTCCGTTTAAAAACCGACGGCGAAGGACCCACGAATGAATACCTGATTCGTAAGATCAGGGAAATCATTCACTGCGGTTACACGGGCAGCTTATATGATTTTCTCAAGGATGATCTCAAAGAAAAAGAATGTGGGATTCACGAAGGTGTACCTGATCCGCCTGAAGTCGCGTAGACCCAGCAGTTGCAAAGAAACATGACAAGGCATTTAGATCAATGAAATTTTTTATCTCAGAAGGAAATCTTGGCGGCAATGCCGCCCGAGAACAGGTAGAAGAGCTGATTAAGATGCTGAAAAATAGGGGATGGGATGTTGAATACGGCGTCGCCCATAACATTGCCACCGATATCTCCGAATTTGGCCAGGAACAAAGACTTCAATCTCTGTTTGCCGATGATTTTATGGCCTGTCTGTCACAGATTGAAAGCGGATAAACCCGTTGGATAATAAGTTATGCCGCTGAAAGCCATCGAAATCAAAGGCGCCGGGCAACACAACCTTAAAAATTTAGACCTCGCAATACCCCTGAACCGGATGACGGTGATAACGGGTGTCAGCGGTTCCGGCAAATCCTCTCTGGCCCTGGACACACTTTACGCCGAAGGCCAGCGGCGCTACATTGAAACGTTTTCGCCCTATGCCCGTCAGTTCATGGAACGGATGGATCGCCCCCTGGTGGAAAAGATCGAGGGCATCCCGCCGGCCATTGCCATTGACCGCAAGGATCCTGTTCGCACCTCCCGTTCCACGGTCGGCACCATGACCGAAATCACGGATTATGTAAAACTGCTGTTCGCCCGCCGGAGTCTGCTCTACTGCCGCAGCTGCGACCGGCCGGTCCAACCCGAAACACCGGCACATGTTTGGGCCTACCTGCAGGGGCTGCCGGAAGAGACGCAAACAGTCATCACCTTTACGCTGTCGCTGAAAGGTGATGAAAAAGAAGATCCGCGGCAATTGTTGCGGCGCAGCGGCTACGACCGGTATTTTCATGAGGGCCGGATCGAGGCGGTCGAAAACTGGCAGCCATCGGAAAGTGATGGAACCATCGAGATTGTCGCCGATCGGTTCATATACCGTCCCTCCAACCAAACCCGCATCATGGATTCCCTGGAACAGGCCTTTCGCATGGGAGACGGTCGCCTGACGGTCTGGGCGCCGCCGCAGCAACCCATGGCTTTCAGCAGCAGCCTGGCCTGCGCCCCGTGCGATATTCACTATCCACCCCCCCAGCCGAATCTGTTTTCTTTCAACAGCCCCATCGGCGCCTGCGAGACCTGCCGGGGATTCGGCCGGACAATCGATGTGGATATGGATCTCGTCATTCCGGATAAGGCCCTTTCCATTAGCGCGGGCGCCATAAAACCCTGGGGAACAGAAGCGGACGGCCGCATGGAATTCGACCACCTGATCTCCTTTTGCCGCCAAAACAAGATCCCGACGGATGTCCCCTTCCTGAAGCTGCACAGGGACCAGCAGGCCGCCCTCATGGACGGAACGGCTGATTATCACGGTGTCCGGGGATTTTTCAGGTGGCTGGAATCCAAGACATACAAAATGCACGTGCGCGTTTTTCTTTCGCGCTACCGCAGTTACAATGTTTGTCCGGCCTGTCACGGCACCCGCTTCAAGGCAGCCGCGCTTTTATACCGTCTAAACGGTCTCCATCTGGCCCGGATCTACGCCCTTGACGTAAATGCGGCCGCGGCGTTTTTTAGCGCCCTGCCAATTCCCACCGGAGACGATGCCTGCGCCCTGCTTCTGGATGAAATCCGCAGCCGCCTTCAATATCTCCGCGATGTCGGCCTCGGCTACCTTACCCTCGACCGTCAATCCCGAACGCTTTCAGGCGGCGAGGTCCAGCGGGTGGCGCTGGCTTCAGCGCTGGGGGCCTCCCTGGTAAATACGCTCTACATTCTGGACGAGCCCAGCATCGGGCTTCATCCCAGCGACAATCATCGCCTGATCCGAATCCTGAAGCGTCTGCGGGACCATCAGAACACCCTGGTTGTGGTGGAGCACGATCCGGAAATCATCGCCCACAGTGATTTCATGCTCGATATCGGTCCCCGGGCCGGCGAAAACGGCGGCGAGGTGATGTATTTCGGACCCACTGCCAAAGTAAACAATTCTCTCACCGGTCAATACCTGAAAGGCGACTGCAGCATCCCGGTTCCCGTAAAACGGCGAAAGCCCGCTGCCGGGAAATGGCTGACCATTGCAGGCGCCCGTGAAAATAATCTCAAGAATGTCGACGTACGGATCCCCCTGGGCGGATTCGTCTGTCTGGCCGGTGTCTCCGGCTCCGGCAAATCCACCCTGGCAGAAGAAATCCTCTACAAGGCATTGAAATGGCGCCTGAACGACCCCCAGGGACGACCCGGACAACACCAGGCCATCAGGGGACATGCGCCTATTGCCGATGTGGTCCTGGTGGACCAGCATCCCATCGGCCGGACCCCCCGCGCCAACCCCGTCACCTACACCAAATCCCTGGACACTATCCGGCAGCTCCTGGCAAAGACACCGGAAGCCCGCCGGAAAGGGTTCGGCCCGGGCCACTTTTCATTCAATGTTGCCGGCGGCCGTTGTGAAACCTGCCGTGGGGACGGGTTTGAAAAGGTGGAAATGCAATTTCTTTCGGATGTCTTCATCACCTGCCCGGACTGCAGCGGGATGCGCTTTAAAAAAGAACTGCTCCAGATCACTTACCGGGAGAAGAACATCCATGACATCCTCAGCCTGACGGTGGACGGGGCCCTCGATTTTTTCAATGCGGAGCCTAAAATCAAGAACGCGTTGGAACCGCTTACCTCTGTCGGCCTGGGGTACATCCGGCTGGGGCAGCCCATCAATACCCTTTCGGGCGGGGAAGCCCAGCGGCTCAAACTCTCACGTTTTTTAAAGTTCAGCGACGGGCGGCACCGTCTTTTTATTTTCGACGAACCCACCACCGGCCTTCACTTTGATGACATCCACAAGCTGATTAACGCCCTGCAGCAGTTGGTAGACTCCGGCAACACCGTCCTGGTGATTGAACACAATCTGGATGTGATCAAAACAGCCGACTGGGTCATCGAGCTGGGGCCTGAAGGCGGAGACAACGGCGGTCGTGTCATCGCAACCGGACCTCCTGAAAAAATCACCCGGAACCGCTTATCGCCCACCGGTCGGTTCCTGAAAAGCTATCTGGAAATTCCAAACCGGCTGGAATCGGCCGCTGTCCAGCCGTCGACCGTGGCCGAATCAACGGCTGATTTCGCGGAGAGCATCGCCGTCAGCGGCGCCCGGGAACACAATTTGAAAAACATCGCCCTGTCCATTCCCCGCAACCAGCTGGTGGTCTTGACGGGCGTCTCCGGTTCCGGCAAATCCACCCTTGCCTTCGATATCCTGTTCGCCGAAGGCCAGCGTCGTTATTTGGAAAGTCTTGCGCCCTACGTCCGGCAGTACGTCAAGATTTTGGAACGGCCCGATGTCGACCATGTCTCCGGTCTTCCGCCCACGGTTGCCATCGAGCAGCGCATCAGCTACGCCAGCCGGCGGTCCACCGTCGCAACGCTCACGGAAATCTATCATTTCCTCAGGCTGCTGTTCAGCAAGCTCGGCAGCCGGCACTGTCTCGGATGCGGACGCCGGCTGACAACCCAAACCCGGGAAGCGATCACCGCCCAGATCCGCCTGCGGTATCGTAACCAGAAAGCCTCGATCCTGTCACCCAAGGTTGCCGGCCGCAAAGGCTTTCACAAGGACATTCTGGCAAGGGCCCGGCGCAAGGGTTTCGACAAAGCGCGCATCGACGGCGAATTCAAACCCATTACGGCCGGAATGGCCCTGAGCCGATACCATGAGCATACGATTGAACTGGTAACCGGAAAACTGCCGTCGGCGCATCCGGCGCAAACGGTGGAACGTGCGCTGGCGGAAGGTGCCGGCAGCCTGATTATTGTAGACAGCAGCGGCAGTGAAGAAGTTTTCAGCCTGAAGGGAATTTGCCCTTCCTGCGGCATCGGCCTGGAAACGTTGGATCCCCGGCTGTTTTCATTCAATAGCGCCCACGGCGCCTGCCCGAAATGCAACGGCTTGGGTCGACTCCCTCACGCTGAAAAAAAGAATCAATCCGGCGGCGGCATATGCCCCCGCTGCCGGGGCAGCCGTCTCAAGGAAACAGCGCTGGCCGTCAAGATCAACGGTTATTCCATCTGGGACCTGGTGCAACAACCGGCCCTGCAACTGGAAGCCATCCTGGGACAATTTCACTTTAAACCGCAAGAAAAGCCCATTACGGAACCGGTCCTGACGGAAATTCGCTCGCGTCTCGCGCTCCTCAACCAACTGGGGTTGTCCTATCTTTCGCTGAGCCGCAGCGGTGACACGCTCTCCGGCGGCGAAGCCCAGCGGGTTCGCCTGGCAGCCCAACTGGGCTCGAATCTGACCGGCGTCCTGTATGTTCTGGATGAGCCCACCATCGGCTTGCATCCCCGGGACAACCACGTGCTGATAGCGGCACTGCAAACACTCAAAGCCCGGGGCAACTCGGTGGTGGTGGTGGAACATGACGAGGAAACCATCCGCGCGGCCGATACCGTTATTGATTTAGGGCCCGGCGCGGGTCAGGCCGGCGGGACAGTGGTGGCATCCGGTGGACTGAAAGACCTTCAAAAGAATCCCGCATCCATCACCGGCGCCCTTATCAACGGCCGCCGGCGCCGGGTGACATCCCGGCTGCGGCCCTGTCAGGACCGCCCCCGCCTTAAAGTGTCCGGCGCGGCCGAGCATAACCTGAAAAACATCGACGTGGAGTTCCCCCTGGGGGCATTCATCTGCGTCACCGGCGTTTCCGGTTCGGGCAAATCCACTCTGCTGAAGGAAACGCTGTTCAAAGGCGTTCAAAACCGGCTTCTTAAAAAGACGCTGACCGCCGGCCGCTGTCGGGATATACAAGGTTGGCAACACATCGACCGGACATTGGAGGTCGACCACAGCCCCATCGGCCGGACACCCCGCTCGGTGCCGGCCTCCTATGTCGGCTTTTTGAACGACATTCGCAATCTTTTTGCCGGAACGCCGGATGCCCGCATGCGCGGTTTCCGACCGGGGCGTTTTTCATTCAATCTGGCCGAAGGCCGCTGCCAGGGCTGCAAGGGACACGGCAGTCTCAAGGTAGAGATGAGTTTTCTGCCGGAAGTATACGTCGCCTGCGAGGCCTGTCAGGGGCGGCGGTTCAATCCGGAAACACTGGCGGTCCGCTACAAGGGAAAAACCATATCAGAGGTGCTGGACCTGACCTTCACGGCTGCAGCGGAATTTTTCAGGCTGGTTCCTTCCATCCGACGCTCCCTCGACGGCGTCTGCAATATCGGCCTGGGATACCTTCGCCTGGGCCAACCCAGCCCGACCCTTTCCGGCGGTGAAGCCCAGCGCACGAAGCTGGCCCGGGAACTGGTCAAGGCATCTAAAGGGCGCACGCTTTATATCCTGGATGAACCGACTACCGGCTTGAACCTGTCCGATGTCCAAAACCTTCTGGAAGTGCTCCAGAAACTGGTGGATGAAGGCAATACCGTTGCGGTGATTGAGCACAATATCGAAATCATCAAAGCGGCCGACTATATCATCGATTTGGGACCCGAGGGCGGCGACGGCGGGGGCCAACTGGTTGCATCCGGATCACCCGTCGACCTGCTGGCACATCCCAAGGGCTCCCATACGGCCCATTTTCTGGCAAAATATCTTGCCAAAAATAACCGGCTGAAATAAATATCCGATCTCAGAAGGACCGAGGGCGTGGTTTGCGCAAATGCCATTGGCTAAATTCAAAATCCGAATATCGAAATTCGAAACAAATTCAAAAATCAAATTACTAATGACAAAAACAAAATCACTAAACTCTGACCTAACCCTAAAAGCCATGTTTTCTATGTTGGAATAAAAGAAAGGACCCCCCATGATCGCCACCATACCCCCGGCCCAAATCGGAATGCCGCTGGCAGAAGTAGACACACCTGCGCTGTTGATCGATCTGGACGCATTTGAGTATAACCTCGCTAAAATGCAAAATGACCTGAAAGACGGCCATGCCCGGCTTCGTCCCCATGCCAAAACCCATAAATGCCCGGTGATCGCACGGCAGCAAATCGATCGCGGCGCCGTCGGCGTCTGCTGCCAGAAAGCAGGCGAAGCGGAAGAGATGGTTTTCGGCGGAATAACGGACGTTTTTATAACCAACGAGGTGGTGGGAGCACAGAAGTTAAAGCGCATTGCCGCCCTGGCACGAATCGCTCGCATTGCGGTCTGTGCCGATGACGCAGTGCACGTCACTGCCTATGACGAAGCTGCCCGGGCCGGGCAGGTTACCCTGGATGTTTTCATCGAACTGGATGTCGGCGCCAATCGATGTGGTCGGGAACCCGGCGAAACCCTGCTGGAACTGGCCCGGCAGATCCAGACATCACCCCATTTGCGATTTGCCGGCCTCCAGGCCTATCACGGTTCAGCCCAGCACCGCCGCACGCCGGCCGAACGACGCAGCGCCATCGAATTTGCCGTCAGCCGCGTCACGGAAGCCAAAGCAATGCTGGACCGTCATGGCTTCTCCTGCCCCACCGTCAGCGGAGCCGGAACCGGCACCTACTTAATTGAGGCCGCCAGCGGGGTATATGACGAACTCCAGGCCGGCTCCTATATTTTCATGGATGTGGACTATGCCAAAAACCTGGGCGAAGACGGCAATCCCCTGGCCCGTTTTCAGCACAGCCTGTTTGTTTATACCACTGTCATCAGCCGCTCCGCACCGGACCGCGCCGTGGTGGATGCCGGCCATAAAGCCGTTCCCCTGGATTCCGGCCTGCCCATTGTTTCTGGTATGAAAGATGTCGAATTTGTGCGCGCGTCCGATGAACACGGCAAACTCAGTCTGCTCAACCCCGCCAGCCGCCTGAAGATCGGTGATAAGCTGAAGCTGATTCCCGGCCATTGCGACCCGACCGTGAACCTCTTTGACTGGTTTGTCGGCATTCGCAACAATCGGGTTGAAACCCTCTGGCCCATCACCGCCCGGGGCGCGATGCGGTAAACCCTGCCATCCGTTCACTCTTCCGGAGCGCACATGGACTTATATCAGGCATTCCCGTAGGTGTAATTTTTGATGAAAAAATCGAGTTTGGCTCTCTGGGCAGGCGTCAAGTTTTTGAACTCAAGGCTGTACCTTCGCAGCCTCGTTATACTCAATGGAATATCATTGTCTACTTCCTCAACGGAAACCGTCCGGAAAGGGATCTTCTCCATGGCCAGGTCCATACTCGCCAATATCCCAAGATCGGTGTAAGTTTTTGAATTTTCATCTGTCGCCAGAAATTGAAGGGATAGGCCACCCTTACTGATATCCAGCAGTTGGCCGACTTCTTCGCCGGATTCCGACCGCAGATTAACATAAATATGATCTTTAACCCGATAGCGATTGTGCCTTCGGATTTCTGTTCCAGATCGCCTCACGGCCACCCGCCGCTCCGGTCCCTGATAGCTGGGATCGGATAAAACCCTGCGGTCCTGGCCCGAGCGCCGCCCGGGATTTATATTATTTTCATTATAGCTGTTTACCATATCTGACCTCTGATTACCTTGGCATTGAATCATGCAAGTCTCCTCCCGAATCGCTTACAATTCAGCCTCTCCGCAAGTCATATTATTAGCATATTTCATGCCAGATACTACTCTTTCACCAAAAAACATCTTATAAATTATGAGGATGTTGTGTTAATATTATTTAAATTCACAACATGCTGAAATAAAAGAAAGTGGGTATGCACTTTACTCAACCGACCACATGGTGTAGTATGCGGTTATGGAGGAGCCAAGACACCCTGTTGCT
>JARGFK010000087.1 GCA_029211065.1 Desulfobacterales bacterium | reverse complement strand
TGATCAAGCTTCTTATCTCCGTATTATGATCCGCACGGGTTCAATATTAGCTGATATCGCTCAATCATTGGGGTATGAAGTGGTGAATATTGATCTGTTCAGAACTCGTTTCGCTACCGCAACCAAAGAACATATGAATGAAGAGGTCGTTGTGTTAAAATGGCAAGGTAAAAATTAGGGGCATAAAATGTCAAACAAAAATCGATACACGCAATTAATCGAAAGGATGTTTAAAAAACATTATACGAAAGGTGCTTCGGAAGTTTCTTTTAAACGTGAAGATTTAGTGGAGACGGCAAATGAGTTGGGAATTAAACTGCCGAAAAATCTCGGAGATATTATTTATAGCTTCCGATATAGGACGGAGTTGCCCGCATCTATTCGCAAGGAAGCACCCAAAGGGCTCGAATGGATCATCAGGCCGATGGGTCAATCTCAATATAAATTTGCTTTGGCTTCCTCCCCAAGAATCACACCCAATCCGATGCTTTCCGAGACGAAAATACCGGATGCCACACCTGGCATCATTGCCAGTTATGCCTTGAATGATGAACAAGCATTGCTCGCCAAGTTAAGATACAATCGCTTGATTGATATTTTCACTGGAATTACATGCTATTCCTTGCAGAACCATCTCCGAACGACAGTTAGAGGAATTGGACAAATCGAAACCGATGAACTTTATGTGGGGGTGGATCTTAAAGGAATACAATACATTTTACCTGTTCAAGGTAAAGGAGGAAGCGACCAGTTGAATATCGTACAGATTGAGCAAGATATAGCCATGTGTTTAGAAAAATTTCCCCATTTAGTCTGTATTCCTACCGCTGCTCAATTTATGGATGAAAATTTAATTGCATTATTTTCTTTTGAGGAGGACAAAAAGGGAGTGTCTATTTTATCCGAAAAGCATTATCGATTGGTTCCTCATGAAGAATTGAGTAATGAGGAACTGTTGAGTTATAGGAACAGATAAAGTGCTGCATTTTAAAGTGAAGGGGGAAAATAAATTACTTGCCGGCAGTGAGGCTGGATAGGGACAAATAGTCGTTTACATCGCTTTCATTATCGATCAGTCTCCCGAGTTCTTCCGGTTTAAAGGAAACGTAGCTGAAAAGTCTCAACTCCAGCTCCTCCGTTTTCTTCCAGAGCCATCGCAATCGCTCGCGGTATTCCGGTCCTGTGGCATACTTTTCCAGAATATACGCCATGCGTTCGTTAAGCGTAACGATCCGGTCGTGCAGGACGCGTTTGTCGGCATAATTGACAATTTCAGCTTCCGTTGGGAAATCGGACAGCGCATAGCTGTCCAGACGAACATGCTGTTCGATGATATGCCCCACTTCCGGATACCCCATCTCATTGAGAAATTGCGCGCCGGTAAGGGCATGGTTTTCACGGGTGGTAAAGCTGCGCGTCTTGGTGATATCATGCAGCAAGGCGGCGGCCTGAACCAAATTGCGGCTTAAGCTGCTCGACCCTGGTCCCATATGATCTGCCAGAAAAATCGCCACGCGGCATACCTGAAAAGAATGTACCACGATATGGTCCAGCATGCTCATCTGGCGAATCAGACTCAGGCACTTCTGTCTCGACGGTATCTGCATCGGTTATATCTCCACTGAATTACTTTTATCAGATTCAACCGCAAAAGGCCAGTATGGAAAGTGAACCGAACCGGACATTTATCTATCCGGCCGCCGTATGGTTTAACGTTGACAAACGGCCCCTGTCGATATAAAAATTTATAATTACTCAAATTTTGCATGAAACTGCTGCGCCATTTTTAATGAAATTCAATGACACGATTCGTTTCCATGTCAATCGAATCTGTTTGGCATTGGAAAAGATTTTTTAAACGGCCCCAAACCGTTATTCCTGCAACCGTATTACGGCTAACTATTTTGATCGTTATCTACACCGGAAAGGCATCATTCAGGAGGGGCAAATATGAGTATCTTTAAGCGGCATCCGGCGCTTTTCTGGGGTCTGGGCATTACGATCCTTTTTTTAGGGCTTGGACTCTTCCGGGTCGAGTTCATCGACACCTTGGAATTCAAGTTCTATGATGTAATGATCAATTTACGCGCCAATCCTGAGTCCCCCAGCGATATCGTTCTGGTGGATATCGACGATGATTCCATTGAAAAACTCGGCCGCTGGCCGTGGCCCAGGTCGCTGATGGCCGAAGGGATCGGTAAAATTTCTGCCGGCAAACCAAAGGTAATCGGTTTTAGTCTGATCCTCAGTGAACCCCAGGAAAGCATCGGTCTAAAAGAAATAATCGGCCTTGAAAATTTATTCGGTCAAACCCTCTTAAATCAGTCCGGAGAAGCGGGCCAGGCGTTTCTAAAGGCCATCGGCGAAGCCCAGTTGAGGCTGGACAATGACAGCAAACTGGCCCAAGCAATTCATGCCGCCGGGAATGTGGTTCTGCCGGTATTTTTCAAGGAATCGGCGGTGGCCATGGAAAACCAGCAAAAAGAGAACGACCGCCTGGCAGTTCAAGCGGTCTTGGATGTCCGCAACCCGGAAGGTTTCAGTACGCCCTGGGCCAATGAAATCGTCCTTCCCATCCCGATTTTTATGGATGCCGCCAAAGGGATCGGCCATATCAACCTTTCCTACGACCTGGATGGTAAGGCCAGGCGCGAACGTCTGCTCTACAAATATAACGGCATTTATATCCCCTCGTATACCGTCCGGCTGGCAGCCCATTATCTGAACGTTCCCGACAACAACATACGGGCCGAATTGGGATCGGATCTTTATCTCGGCGCACTTAAAATTCCCACAACCACCAGCACGGAATTTCTGGTGGGGTTTAAAGGCCCGCGGGGATCATTCAGGCATTATTCTTTCTTTGACGTTCTCAACAACAAAGTCCCTGCCAGCATCTTCAAAAACAAGCTGGTGTTGGTGAGCCCTACAGCGGCCGGGATCATGAATCCCCTCAGCACCCCCACCGATGCCACCATGCCGGTGGGTGAATTTTCAGCCCATGTCTTGTGGGCCATCCTAAACAAAAATTTTATCCAGGAGCCCTCTTGGGTACCGGCTTTGGAACTGCTGCTGATCATTATTTTAGGAATTGTCATCACAATTGTCCTGCCGAGATTAAAAGCCCTGACCGCCGGTCTGACGTTCGTGCTGATAGCCATCCTGCTCATCGGCGGCGCCGCTTCTTTTTTTATTTCGCAGGGGGTGTGGGTTCGGCTGATGTATCCGTTGATGCTGCTGTTTTTCGGGTACATCGGTGTGGTCAGCCTGAAATACTTTGTAACCGAAACCCGCCAAGAAAAAGCCGAAGGAGAATCGGCTGAAACAAACCGAATGCTGGGGGTTTCCTTTCAAAGCCAGGGCATGCTGGACATGGCATTCGACAAGTTCCGTCGGGTCCCGGTCGACAATGAAATGAAAGACATTCTCTACAACCTGGCACTGGACTATGAAAGAAAACGGCAGTTCAACAAGGCGGCCTCCGTCTACGAGTATATTGAATCCCACGACAGCAAATTCAAGGACGTTCACGCAAAGAAGACAAAACTGATCCAGGCAAGCGAAACCATGGTTTTCGGGAGCGGTTTCATGGGCGGCGGCACAGGGGACGGCATGTTGGCCACCGGTTCAGACACCAAACCGACCCTTGGGCGCTATGAGATCGCCAAGCAGTTGGGTAAGGGCGCCATGGGTATCGTTTATCTCGGCAAAGATCCCCGCATCAATCGAACGACCGCGATCAAAACATTTCGTTTCTCGGATGATTTCAAACCGGAAGAGATCGAAAAACTGAAAGAAACGTTCTTTAGGGAAGCGGAAAGCGCCGGAACCCTGTCACACCCCAATATCGTTACGATATATGACGCCGGCGAAGAACAGGATCTGGCTTATATCGCCATGGAGTTTCTGGAAGGCGAAGATTTCGAAAAATACACCCAAAAAGACAACCTGCTGCCCATGCGCAAAGTCATCGACTATGTTGCCGATATTGCCGACGGCTTGGATTACGCCCACCAGCAGGGAATCGTTCACCGGGACATTAAGCCGGCCAATATCATGCTTTTGAAGTCCGGCGTTGTGAAAATCACCGATTTCGGCATCGCCCGCATCACCGCCTCTTCCCAGACCCAAACCGGTGTTGTCAAAGGCACGCCCTTTTATATGTCGCCGGAACAATTTTCAGGCGAAAAAGTGGATGGCCGCTCCGATATTTTTTCCCTGGGAACGATGACATATCAGCTGCTGACCGGCACGCTCCCTTTTAAAGGAGACAGCCCCTCGGCCCTGATGCATCAGATTATGAATGTAGCGCCGCCGGATCCCAGAGAGTTTAATCCCAAAATTGTGAAACCGCTGGTACTGGTAATCAATAAGGCCCTGGTGAAAGACCGTGAAAAACGCTACCAGAAAGCATCGCTCATGGCCGCCCATCTCCGTGAAATCGGTAAAAAAATTGATGCTGTCATGCTAAAACGCACGGCACAATAGCGGATACCCGTAAATTATAAAGGGTTTCGGATTCTTTTACGAAACACTTGACCTGAAATGTTTTTTGTCATAAGAAAATATTATTTTCGTATTCGTATGAATTTTTCAAGCTGCCGCGACCGTGTGGCAGCGCACACCATCGCTCTTTTTAGACACGCTATGGCCCTTGTTCAGATAGACTTTCCGGAATAATATTATGGTGATCATCGAATCAGCGGGAATTACCGACGTCGGTCGGAAACGGAAAGGCAATGAAGATGCCTTGTTTCTGGATACCGAAACCAACCTTTATATCGTCGCTGATGGAATGGGGGGGCACCAGGCCGGGGAGGTGGCCAGCAGTCTCGTCGTCGATACCATGCGCGACTATATGAAACGGTTCAAGGAAGACACCGATGCCGAAGAAATGGAAGACTTTGATGAAACCCTTTCAAAGGAAGCCAATCGGCTGCTTTCCAGTATTCACCTGGCCAATCTGGGCGTCAACAAGGTTTCACATACCAAAGAAACATACCGGGGGATGGGTTCGACTGTCTCTGCGGTCTTTTTTACGGATGAAACCCTTATCGCCGCCAACGTGGGGGACAGCCCCATCTACCTTGTCCACAATGGCACGATTGAACGCCTCTCGGTTCTTCACACGGTCATGGCGGAGCACGCCGCCATCAACCCCGAAGGCGCGGCCAATTTAGGGCGAGAATATCGCCACATGCTGACCCGCGCCATGGGCATTGAAGAAACCGTAACGCCGGATATTTGTGAAATACCTTATTTCAAAGACGACATTGTGGTCATCAGCTCCGACGGTTTAAGCGACAAGGTTTCAGCGGACGAAATCCTGGAAATAGTCAACAAAGAAAAACCTGAAAAAACCTGCCGGAAACTGGTCGATCTGGCCAATGAACGCGGCGGCGACGACAACGTAACGGTGATTGTGGCCAAAGTTAAAAAAACACTGCATGGAAAGGGCGGTTTTTGGGAGCTGCTCACACGGATCGGGGACGGTTTATTAAATCCTTTCAAAAAAATATTTAAATGAAAAGGTGATGCGATGCCGACTTTTACACTTAAATTCAAAGAAAACGTGATATCAGAATACCGGTTGGAAAAAGGGCAGTCCATGACGATAGGCCGGCGTGAAGACAACACAATCTGTATCGAAAACCTTGCCGTGTCCGGTCATCATGCCAAGATCGACTCCGTGGGCGACGGCTTTTTAATGACGGATCTGCAGAGTAAAAACGGTTCATTTGTCAATGATCAGCAAGTGACTTCGCATTGGCTTAAAAGCGGGGATCTCATCACCATCGGCAAACACACACTGGCTGTCAGCTTCGGCGCAGACGAAACCCAGCCGGAAAGCGCGGACGCCATGGACCAAACAATGGTAATGGACACTGAAAAATACCGGAGCCTGCTGGCCAAAGGTGCTTTAAAAGACGAAACCAAAGTGCTCCCCAAAGAACAGCCAGCGGTCCTGTCTTATCTTTCAGGCGGTGAGGGTGAAATTGAACTTTCAAAGAAACTTATCAAAATCGGAAAGGATTCCTCCTGTGATATTGTCGTCAGCGGCATGATGGTGGGGCACACGGCCGCAACCATCAGTCGTAGGCCCAACGGTTATTTTTTGAGCTTTGTCAGCGGCATGTCCAAACCGAAAGTAAACGGCGAATCCGTTAAAGAGTCCGTTAAACTTGAGGAGTTCGATACAATTGAGATTGCAGGTGTGAAGTTGCAGTTTGTGTTCCAGAAATAATTGCCCGGAGCGTCGCCTCCCGGCATTTGCTGCTTGAGCCCATCATCATAAAAAATCCGGCCGACTTTTTTAGATAAAAGTCGGCCGGATTTTTATTGGAAAACAACCGCTGATGCTATCCCTTCACTTCTTTCACCTTTTGCGTTAGTGCGGGTATAAATTCCAGGATATTTTCAACCACACCGACATCGGCAACTTGAAAAATCGGCGCCTTGGGGTTTTTATTAACGGCAACGATATACGGAACCCCTTTGATGCCGCCCATATGCTGAAAAGAACCGCTGATACCCAACGCCAGATAGACTTTGGGTTTTACGGTCTGCCCGGATGTGCCGACCTGGCGTGATTTTTCCAGCCACTTGGCATCCACAATCGGCCGGGAGCAGGCCACGTCGGCACCCATGACAGCGGCCAATTCATTGACCATTTCGAGATTTTCCTGGTCTTCAATTCCACGACCCACCGAGACCAGAACCTCGGACTTGGTTATATCGACATCGCCGACTTCGGCTGCAACCACTTCAATAAACCGGCGGGACTTTCCGGGGATTCCCTCTGCCGCGGCATCTGCACTCTTGTTCACAACCTGCCCGCTCAGCGCCTTGCTCTCATCCCCAGCAAAAGACCCGGGACGAATGGTAATGACGGCTCCGCCGGAAAGATCGCAACTGAGATGTGTGCTGACCTGGCCGGAGTATTCCTCGCGAACCGCTTTGAGCTTCCCTTCCGTGATTTCTTCAAACCCCACCGCATCGGGAAGATAAGCCGCATCCAATTTAACGGCAAGGCCCGGCGCCAGATCCATTCCGAAATGTTCATGGGGAATCAAAACGATGCTTTCCTTTGGCAGAATACGGACCAGCATTCCCCGCAGCACTTCCGCATTGACATGGGCCAGCGCCTCGTTTTCAATTTTCCAGACGGTTTCATAGGAAGCGGCCGCCTGACTGCAGGCCGCTGCCAGTGTTTCGCCTGCACCTGCGACCAGGGCGGTAACGGAGGAGGCTGAATTAATTTTTTTTGCAGCGCTTACCAGCTCAAGGGCGGTATCGTCTATTTTGCCGCCCTTTTGAATGATATATGCAAAAATCTGTTGCGTCATTATTTGAGTCCTCCTTTGGTTTTTAAAATTTCAACCAGCTTTTCCAACTTCTCTTCCGCACTGCCTTCCAGCATTTCAGCGCCTTCGCCCAGTTCCGGTCGGAAGTAGTCCAGCCGTTTCACTTTTGCACCGGCCGCACCAACCGATTCCGGCGCAAGGCCCAGATCAGAAGCTTTATGGACGGGAATCTCAACAGATGCCACCTTGCGGATGCCCCGGATGCCGACATAACGGGGCTCATTAATTCCGGTCTGGATCGAAAGAACGCAGGGGAGATCCATCTCGTTCATCTCCTGATTGCCGCCCGCAATCTCGCGCCCGACCTTAATCCGTTTATCATCCAACACTTCTAATTTGTTGACCAGTGACGCATAGGGCCAATCCAACATCGCTGCCAGCAGCCCGCCGATCTGTCCGGCGCCGTCATCGGCCTGGGCTCCTGTCAGAATCAAGTCATATGAACCCTTTTCCACTTCGGCTTTGATGATACGGGCAATACCCTTACCGTCAGATCCGGTGAAGGATTCATCCGACAGGAGAATTCCCTTGTCTGCGCCCATGGCCATTTCTCTTCGCAATACTTCTTCGGCATCTCCATCTCCCACCGATACGACCGTAATACTCCCGCCGACCTTGTCTCGAATCTGAATCGCCTCTTCAACCGCGTAATTGTCCCATTCATTGACTGAGTAAACCAGATCACCGCGTTCAATGTCGGAGCCGTCACGGCTGACGTTGATCTCGTTTTCCGCAGTATCCGGGACCCTTTTAACACATACCAAAATTTCCATTTTTTTCCTCCCAGACAGTGATATTAAGTTTATCTATTCGGATAACCCTTGTCATTCGTTTAAAACCTTTATCGTGCAGTGGCGCAGTGGCGCCCGGACACCTGCTATGATGATCTGATCAGGTGAAGATCAATCAGCTCAACAATGTCGACAACCTGCATTTGCCCTTCCAGGCCGCTTGTTTTAATGGCGTCTTCAATATTCACCAGACAGAACGGACAGGCGGTAACAATCACGGTTGCGCCGGCATTTTTGGCCATCTCAACCCTTAATTTTCCCATGCGGGTCTCTTCAATGGGTTCATAATAAAGCATCAACCCGCCGCCGCCGCAGCAAAAAGAACGATCCCTGCATTTTTGCATATCCACCCGCCGGATGCCCGGAATCGCATCGATGACTTCTCTGGGAATGTCATAGATGCCATTGTGGCGTCCCAGATAGCAGGGGTCATGATAGGTATAAACAGCTGTTGGATCTTCAACAGTTTTCAATTGAATTGTTCCGGCCTTTAGCGCCCGCGCGATGGTCTGGCTGATATGCTTCACCGGTGGTATTTCTGTATAATCGTTTTTAAGGGCGTTCATGGCATGGGGATCCGATGTAACGATTTTAGAGACACCGGCGTTTAAAATCGCTTCGGTATTACGGTCTTTCAGATCCAAAAAAAGCATTTCTTCCCCGAAGCGCCTGACTTCGTGGCCGCTGTCCCTTTCCTCCGGCCCCAATATTCCAAAATCAATCCGGGCGGCCGCCAGCACCCGCGCCGTTGCCCGGGCGATCTGCTGGATGCGGTCATCAAAAGACGTTATGCTGTCCACAAAATAAAGCGTTTCCGCCGTTGCATTTTTTTGGAGAACTTTCACCGGGGCGCCTTCCGTCAGTTCGGCTGCCCATTCAGCCCGTTTTTTTTCCATCTTCCCATAGGGGTTCCCCCGCTTTTCGATGGCCCCCAGGGGTTTTTGCAGGGATTGCGGCACCAGTCCCTGGTCCACCATGTATCTACGCAAATCCACAATCTTGTCGATATATTCGATCAGAAGCGGGCATTCTTCTTCACAGGCGCCGCAGGTCGTGCAGGACCAGATTTCATCCTCCTCCAGGACGTGGCCGATCAGCGTCTTGCTCTCGGCTTTTTCACCCCGAAGGGGATATAATTGATGGGCATAGTCGCGGCATTTGATGGAGATAAACCGGGGTGAAAGCGGTCGGCCGACTGCGTTGGCCGGGCACTGGTCCGAACACCGGCCGCAGTCCGCACAGGCGTAAAAATCAAGCATGTGCTTCCATGTGAAATCTTCAAACTTGTTCACGCCAAAGGTTTCAAGCGCTTCGATTTTATCTTCGGCCACACCCCAGCGCACCGGCTTAACGGTCCCTTTGTTCAGTTTCATGGAGAAAAGAGTGGGGATCGAAGTAATCAGATGAAAAAACCTGCCGAATGGCAGAAGGCAGAGGAAGAAGAAAAATGCCAGTTCGTGGAAATAGTATGCGCCCAGGTGGATCGCCTGGAATTTTTCACCCGAAGTCGCCGCCAACAGGTGTGAGACAAACCAGATTCCGGTTGCGGGAATCATCAGCGGCGCCTCTATTCCTTTGTGAAGGCCGGCCGCAACCTGACTCCCCTGGAAAAACATATCCGCGACCATCAGCAGCGCAATCAGCAGAAGCGCGACCGGTGTTTCCCATGTCCGCTCTTTGCCGAATCTGGCAGGCACGCTGTATCTTTTCGGATGAAATACGACCCGACGAATGATGGCAACCGTACAGGCGATCAGGACAAAGGTGGCCACAAGATCTTTTACGTTGGTATAAATGCTTCCCAGCAGCCCCCCAAACCCCGGCAGTGCAAAACCGTCGAATATGCCCATCAGCGGCAACGTAATCCAGCGCAGCGAGATAACGATAAAACCGGTCAGAATGGTGATATGAATGGCGCCGGCCAGCATGTAACGGGGCATGCGGTGATGGGGGACCATGAATGTGTTGACCACCCGTTCTGCGATCCGGTCCCGGCGCGGATCCGGCGCGCCCTGGGATAGCGGCGCAAGCCGTTTGTATATCAATAAAACCAAAAAACCCAATCCGACCAGGGGAATCAAAACAGAAAAAACAACAGAAGGAATACCCAGAATCGTTGCGTTAGCAGGTGAAATCAGTACCGGTTCCATTTTAGTCTTTACTCCCGTCGTGTATTGCGGTAAATAAACCCTAAAAACTGAATGAGCATTCATTCATTACTATAAATTGTTCCTGACACTGTCAAGAAAAATTTTATTTAGCATTATTTGCTGAATATGGAAACAGATAAATCTGATACAAATAACGCCCCATAAAATAAACGGCATGATGCTTTGGGGTGTTTTTTTTAAAGACCCCTGCCGACCCGCCCCGGCGGGACGGGGAATACGCTCGTTATTTCGGTTCAATC
This sequence comes from Desulfobacterales bacterium, assembly GCA_029211065.1. NCBI lineage: Bacteria > Pseudomonadati > Thermodesulfobacteriota > Desulfobacteria > Desulfobacterales > Desulfobacterales bacterium. Next base: position 9,351 of record JARGFK010000087.1, on the reverse strand, counting down.
ATCAGACGGTCTTGACAAATATCTCGTTTTATTTTAATATGTTTTATACTTTTTTAAACGCATCTTCCCTTAATGTACCGTTTCGATGATGATATAATCCACACCAACTTATGAGGAGGATTTCATGACGACACAATCACGATACGCTGACAAACCGTGGCTGGCACATTATGAAACGGGCGTACCGGAAAACCTGAAATATGAAGAAATCTGCCTGCCGGATATTCTGGATAGATCGGCCCGTGAATTTCCGGACAACATGGCCCTACTGTTTCAAGGGTATCCGGTGTCATTTCGCGAACTAACGCAAATGGTCAATCAATTTGCGGCGTGCCTCAATGATTTGGGCATTCGAAAAGGTGACAGCGTGGCCATTCTCCTGCCCAATCTCATCCCCTGCGTGGTCGCTTACTACGCCACCCTTAAAATCGGTGCCACCGTAGTCATGAACAACCCGTTGTATGCCGACAGAGAACTGGAGCACCAGTTCAATGATTCAGCATCCAAAATATTGATTACACTCGATCTTCTGGGAAACCGCATGATCGACCTGAGGCCCAAGACAAAAATCAAGGAGATCATCTATACGTCCATCGGCGATTATCTGCCGTTTCCCAAGAACCTGCTCTTTCCCCTGGTTGCCAAAAAGAAAAAATTGGCCGCTGACGTCAAACCGGCCGATAATGTATACAAATGGAAAACACTTCTGGCTCAATATAATCCCACACCGCCCGAAATTAACGTTTCCTTTGAGGACACCGCCATGTATCAATATACCGGCGGCACCACCGGGGTTTCCAAAGGTGTTATTCTCACCCATGCCAACCTGAGCAAACAGGTCCAGCATATTGCCGCCTGGTTCCCCAAATTTACCAAAGGGACCGAAGTCATGCTGGGCGCGCTCCCCTTTTTTCATGTCTTCGGACTTTCCACTGCCATGAACTTTGCCGTTTATATGGGCTGGGGGGACATACTGGTTCCAAAGCCCCAGCCGGAACAGCTGCTTGAAAGCATCAGAAAATTTAAACCGACCTTTGCGCCCCTGGTGCCGACCATGTACATCGGCATGCTGAACCATCCCGATATTAATAAAACCGATATGACCTCCATCAAGGGGTGCTTTTCCGGAAGTGCACCGCTTCCGGTGGAAGTGATCAAGGCGTTTGAAGAAAAGACCGGTGCGGTCATCGTTGAAGGGTATGGATTGACCGAAACATCCCCGGTGACTCACATCAACCCCTTTAGCGGCGGCAAACGCAAGGTCGGAAGCATCGGCCTGCCGATTTCCGACACGCTCTGCCGAATCGTTGACCTGGAAACCGGAAACACGGATGTTCCCGCAGGCGAGTCCGGCGAAGTAATAATTAAAGGGCCCCAGGTGATGAAAGGATACCGTAATATGCCGGACGAAACCGCCGCAACCATCACGGACGGATGGTTGCATACCGGTGATATCGGGAAAATGGATGATGAAGGCTATTTTTTTATCGTCGACCGTAAAAAAGACATGATTATATCCGGCGGCTTTAATGTCTATCCCCGCGACATCGAGGAAGTCTTCTTTGAAAACCCGAAAGTTCAAGAAGCCTGCGCCATCGGCATCCCCCACCCCCACCGGGGTGAAGCCGTCAAGGTCTTTGTGGTCTTAAAAGAAGGGGAAACTGCAACCCAGGAGGATCTGCTTGAATACTGCAAAACCAAACTGGCAAAATACAAGCTGCCGACTGAAATCGAATTCAGAATTGAACTGCCCAAAACAAATGTGGGAAAAATATTGAAAAAAGATCTGCGGGCCGAAGAAATGGCAAAAAAAGTCATCCCTGATGTAAAATAAACGACCGCAATACAAAAGGGCGAGATTCAATTCTCGCCCTTTTGTCCTCATGCCGGATGGTTTCCAATTAACGTTGTTAACGCTTTTATATTTTTAGAATCCTTTTTGGGTTGCTGCATCCATAAATAGACCTCTCGGTCTCAACCTAACCCCCAAAAGCCGATTCCGGAATTTCAATCGCAGCCCCATTGGTATCGGCAATCGCATTCAGCCTGCCGAGCGTAACCGGCAGGAGGGAATGGATAAAAAATTCGGCACTCCTGATCTGCCCCTCATAAAAAGCAGCATTTTTATCCGTCTGGGCCTTTTTAAGTCTGGCTTCAGGGTCACTGCCGCCGGCCAGTTTTTCAAGTTTGGGAGCCGCTATCGACGCCCGCCACAGCAGCATCCAGGCCATAACAACATCGCCGGCCGCCTCCATGAAGGGATGCGCAAAGGCAAAAGCGTTCAACACTTTGGGCGACATGGCTGTCGCCCCCAGATTTAAGGCCACCTCGCCGAGTCGGTTCAGGGCCTTTTCCACCTTGGCGGCCATGTCTTGCAGCCCTTCAATTTTCTTGGCCGCAGCGATTGTTTTTTGTACCTCTCCGAAAAAATCCATTACGGGTTTGCCGCCCTTCATGCCCAACTTCCTGCCCAAAAGATCCATCGCCTGGATGCCGTTGGTCCCTTCATATATCATGGTGATGCGGCAATCCCGCAGAAGCTGCTCAACCGGATACTCTTTGATATATCCGTAGCCGCCATAGACCTGGACGCCATGGCTGCAGACCTCAAAGGCCTTATCGGTGACATACCCCTTGGCAATGGGAATGAGAACCTCGATGATACCTCTGTATTTTTCTTTCTCCTCGTCATTGTCGCTGGTTTCTATTTTGTCATAGCACAGACCGGTATAATAAATCAGGCTGCGTATGCCTTCAGTCATCGACTTCATGATCATCAGCTGTCGGCGCACATCCGGGTGCTGGATAATCGGAACTGAAGGCGCATTATCATCCCGCATATTCAACAGAAATTTTCCCTGAACCCGTTCACGGGCATAATTCAACGCATACATATAAGATGCGCTTGCAAAACCGAACCCCTGAAGACCCACCAGCAGGCGCGCTTCATTCATCATCAGGAACATTGCGCGCATTCCTTTGTTTTCTTCTCCCAGCAGGTACCCGCGGCATTTGCCCTTTCCGCCCAGGGTCAGTGAACAGGTTGAATTGCCATGGATACCCATTTTTTCTTCAATGCCGGTACAGACGACATCATTGAATTCACCCAGGCTGCCGTCATCGTTCACCCACACTTTAGGAACAGCAAACAATGATATTCCGCGCGTCCCCGGCGGGGCGCCTTCGATGCGGGCCAGAACCGGGTGAATGATATTTTCCGACAAATCGTGATCCCCGCCGGAAATAAAAATTTTGTTTCCGGAGATCGAGTAGGTGCCGTCCGGATTTTTGACGGCTGTCGTTGTTAAGGCGCCGACATCCGAACCGGCTTCCGGTTCGGTCAGGAGCATGGTTCCGCACCACTCTCCGCTGTACATTTTTTTAAGAAATATTTTTTTAAGTTTTTCACTCCCAAACGTCTCAATCAGCTTGCCGGCTCCGTGGGTCAGTCCCGAATACATCATAAACGAGCAATTGGCGCCGACGAAATACTCACTGGCCGCCAACGCAACCGTCCGCGGCATTCCCTGGCCGCCCCACTCTGGGTCCTCAGTCATGGCAACCCATTCACCTTCTTTGAAAAGTTCATAGGCCTTTTTAAAGGACTCCGGTACGGTCACGCTTCCGCTTTCGAACTTACATCCCTCTTCATCTCCCAGCTTAGCGGCTGGCAAAAGTTCCTTGATGGCCAGGTTGCGCGCTTCAGTAACAATCAGATCAATTGTCTTGCGATTAAATTCAGCAAATTTTTCGTGTTTGCCTAATTGTTCAACCTGCATCTGTTCATGCAGCACGAAGTCGACATCCCGTCGATCGGTTATTAACTGTGCCATAATAGTAATTCTCCTTGTTTGATGAATTCATCTGGGACCAATAAAATACTAAACCGCTCCAGCCTGTCCGTTTCGGTTTGTTTCCTTGTAACTGCAGATCCCTCTGATAAAAAGATCAATCAGCGGATCGGCCATGGATACGAGATCATATTCGCGCTCGGAATGCAGCCAGGTGTTGATCACCTCATCAATTGCGCCCAAAATATAGCGTTTCACCAAGCCTACATAGAGTTCCTTGCGGATTGTCCCTTCCTGCTGACCCTGTTCGACAATCTCAGTGACGATGTTCAGGTACATTTTAGACATTTCCTTGATCTGCTTTTCCACCAATCGGCTGTTCTGATGGATTTCAACCTGATAGACCACGGCCATGTTCCGGTCACGTTGAAATTCATCGAGATGGCGGAAGATCAGTTTTCTTAATTTGTCTAAAGCGTTATCGGCGCCTTTGACATCCTCCCGGAAGCGATCAAAAATCTGTTTAGCCTTATAACTGAAGAAATTGACCAAAATGTCATCTTTATTTTTAAAATAAAGGTAGATGGTGCCGTCCGCGACACCAGCCTCTTTGGCAATCTGCGAAATCGTCGATTGAAAAAAACCCTGCACGGCAAAAATCTTAATCGCGGCCTCAAGGATACGGTTGTATTTGTCGTTATTTTTTCCTTTTTGATTAATCTTCGGCCTCCTGAGAAAAAGAATTAAGGACCAATCATTATGAATGAATACTCATTCATTTTAATTGGGAAACTTCCCCCTGTCAAGAAAAATTCCCCGAAAATTGTTTTCACCCCATATTAAATTATAATAGATCAATATCAATTTGTTATGATTTCATATTCTTTTTTTTGTGATAGACACTGTCTTTTCGAGCCTTTGTGGTGCAAATGAGTTAAAATTCATTTTTTTACATTCGGCACTTCACCCCTCTTGTCATGTTACGGGTGGCCGGCTATGCCGCAATATACAACCCGGTTGCTAAAAAATATCGTTCCGGTGGGTGACCTTAAGACAATCGATAGATCTCCAGAGCTGATAGGGTGGGTCGTAAAAACGGAATCTTCATTTCACAACGAAAGGCATTCAAAGGCTGGCTTCGGCTGAGCTCGACCGAAGTCAAAATCGAACTTTTTTGCAACTGCAGGGGCTATGGCTAGAGATATTTTTTCACATCCGCCTTCTGTTTGAGCTTTTCGATCAATTCGCCAATCTCTTTGCGGATTTTATCCTGCTTAAGATGTTGTTCAATTTTACCCTTGGCTTGATCAAATGCGGCCATGGCTTCTGGTTTTTTGTCAAATATCTTGATCAAATGATACCCAAAATTGGTTTCCACGATACCGCTCACTTCGCCCGGTTTTAATGCAAATGCAGCATCTTCGAATGGTTTTACCATCTGGCCGTGACCGAAATAGCCCAGATCCCCATTCCTGGAACTGCTGGGTCCCTGTGAAAAGGCTTTTGCAAGGGCGCCGAAATCTTCACCGGCATCAAGTTTTTGTTGAATCTGTTCCAGTTGTTGACGTGCTTCCCCTTTTTGCGAATTGTCCGCCTGGGGATCCACTTTTATCAAAATATGGCTGGCGCGCACCTTCTCGGGTTGTTTGAAAAAATCAGGATGACTATCATAATAGGCGCGCACTTCCGGTTCCGGTATCGAAATTTTCCGGGAATAATTTTGATCGATAAACGCTTTTAATTCCAGTTCCTGCCGGATCTGTTTTTTTATCTCCGTTTCGGAGATATTCATCTGTTGCAGTGCCTGATTAAATTCGGTTTCGCCGGGAAATCGCTTTTTTAGGCCATCGAACTGTTCCGCAACCTCAGACTCCTTAGCTGAAATTTTCTGCCGGCGACTCTCCTGATAAATCAACTCGCGATTGATCAGGCTTTCCAGCAAATCTTTTTTTATTGCGGCAAGTTCGGAATCGGTTAGCGTCTTGCCCTGGCCGGCGAGTCTCTGCTGAATCTGTGTCAGCTCACGATCCAGTTGTTTCATGGTAATAATGGAACCATTTACACTGGCGGCTTTAACCTCCAACACTTTTTTCTCTTGCGCCACAGCGGTCGACCATAACCCCACCCCAAAGACCACGAGCCAGACCATGCAACCTTTTTCAAGAAATCGCTTACCCATTAAACAAAGCCTCCAATTCGTAATAATCTGAAAAAATTAATCCGAACATACATAAAGCCCTTTTTAATAGTTGTAAACACAAAGATGCAGGAAATCGACTTTTTTATAATGCCGTGCCTTGGCAATTAATTGATTCGTCGTCAATAAAAAGCTTGACACCGGCGCGTTAATCGGAATTTATATACGCCGCCGTTCAATTCTAACCACATCTTCAAGCAGAGGTCTAAAATGAAAATGATAGAGCTTATAAAATATGCCAAAATTCCCATCGAACTGAACAAAAAGGGGGTCCGGGAAGTCGCTATCCTTACCGACACCGGACGAGAATTTGAAATAGCCGAAGCCCTGGCAGCGGCAGCATTTGAGATGGGCATCGAACCCACCATTATAATAATGCCGGCAAGACCGGTCCACGGCATGGAACCCACCGCGATCATGTCCAACGGGGTCCTGGGCTCCCAGATGATGATGTTTGCAACCTCGACCGGAATGGCCCATACCGAATGCGTCCGCACGGCGCTTAAGAAAGGGATCAAATATATCGGAATGCCGGATATAACCATTGAAACACTGACCAATGGTGCAGCCACCGCCGACTACACAGTGGTCGGACGAATTACAGCTGCGATCGCCAAAATCCTGACCAAAGGCTCCTCAGTGCATATCACCAGTGATGCCGGAACAGACCTGGAATTCAGCATCAAAGGCCGCAAAGCGCTTGAACTTGCCGGATTTTTCAAACCCCGATCCATCGCCTGCTTCCCGGACGGCGAATGCCCCATTGCGCCGGTAGAAAAAACCGCCAACGGCACCCTGGTTATTGACTCATCCGTCCATCAAATCGGTCGGGTCGGAAAACCGGTCGTGATGAAAGTCAAAAATGGATTTGTAACTGCCGTTGAAGGGGTCTCAGAAGCCGGGACACTGCTGAACTTATTAAAAACACGGGGCGACAAAAATTCATTTAACCTGGGAGAATTTGCCGTCGGCACCAACCCCTGCGCCAGAATTTCTGAAAATGTTTCCGAAGACAAAAAACGGCTCGGCTCCATTCATATGGCTTTAGGCGACAACGTTTCTTTGGGCGGCCACTCGCCCAGCGCAACGCACATTGACGGCATCATGGGATATCCCAGCTTGTGGGTAGACAATAAACAGATTATCGACCGCGGGAAGCTCTTGATCAAATATTGAGTATTTCGAGGGTTAATCCGCCCCGGGCGGATTACAATCAGAACCTGGCGCCGAAATTGGGCAGGGGTATTTTGTCATTGGTCTCGATAATGCTTTCATAAAAAAGGGGGCTTTCCGGCAGACCGGCTGAAATTTTCCGTTGATGTGCGAAAACACGTCAGAATCTTAAAATCGGGGGAAAACCACTGATCCGTCTTTTTTGATCTGTTCCACCAGCCCGACTTCCCAGTTCAGGTATTCCGTCATCGCATTTTCAGAAGCGGTTGCTAGTTCATACGGTTTGTACCAGACATCATCAACCGTTGAAAGCGCTTTACTCGTTCCTTTTTCAACAGGAAAACCAGCGTTCTGCCACGCCGACGCTCCCCCGGATAAAACCCGTACAGCGGCATCCGGCCGGATTGCTTTAAGATCCTCAGCTGCAAGATGCGCCAGCCGGTCGTCCGAAGCAGTCAATACAATTTGTTCAACCCCCGGCAGAGCGGCAATGTCCAGCACCATCCGCGAGCGTACCACCCAATAAGCACCGGGGATATGACCTGTTCGGTATGTGCGGCTCGTGCCCACATCGATAACGGCAACGGACTCATCAGACAGCTTCACATTCAACTCACCGGCGGAAATGACCCGCACCTCTTTATAATCGGCTATGATCGACTGATGATAGGGGCGCTCCTCGAGGCCGGCATTGCCGATGCCGCCGGACAGAACAAATACATCCTTCCAGCCCATTTGAACCAACCACGAAGCCGTCATGATCGCACGGATTTCAGTATCGTCCACCAAAACAATGCGCGCATTCCGGACGGCGACATATTCGTCTGTTGCCTGCACCAGTTGACCGCCCGACGCATTTCTTGATCCGGCCAAATGACCGGCCGTATATTCTTCCGGTGATCGAACATCTAAAACATAGCATGTGCGTCCACCGGCATCGTTTTCCCATTCCGCAACCGTTGCCCGGTCAACCTGTTTCACACCAAAACGGTCTGCCACTCTGCGAACGCATGTTTTCGCCCGTTCCATACCGGCAGGGGTTAAAAAAGGCGTTGATCGACGCTGCCCATTCTCAAGTTCGAGCCCGTCCAGATGCCACCCCATGGTTCCGTTTTTTAGCGCCATCACCGGATTCGGAATCCCTGCATTGATCAGTGATTGGGCGCCGATAATGCTGCGGGTTCTGCCGGCGCAGTTGACCACAACCAGGGTTTCGGGATTCTTTATAAAATCGAAAAACCGATAGACAATCTCTGCCCCCGGAACGTTGACGGCGCCCGGAATATTCATCCGAAAGTACTCCTCCGCCGGACGCGCGTCTAAAATAACAAGATCTTCACCTTGTTTTATCTTCTGCCAAAGCGCTTGCGCTGAAATCCGGGGGGTATCATACGTGGTCTCAACAAATTCTCCAAACGCCTTGCTGAGTGTATTTACGCCGGAAAAAAGTAAATATCCGGCCTGCCGCCACCCTTCGATGCCCCCCGCTAAAACAGAAAGATCGGTATACCCCCATTGATTAAGCCGGTCAAATGCCCTCTGGGTACGCCGATAGGCATCGGCAGGTTCATTACCGACCAACACCATAGGCGTGTCTAACCGCGGAATCAATTCAGCTATGCGAAGTTCCATCCGGCTCAATGGAATGCAGCAGGAAAGGAGCAGGTGGGCATTGGCAAACTCACCCTGTTCGCGGACATCAATTATGGCGATCTCTTTATCGTCCCGGATCAACCCGAGAAGCTGGCGGGGAGTGATGCTGTTCATTTATTCCGGCCCTTGGGTAAAACAAATCAATGGAATTCAGTGGGTATGGCTTAAAGTTTAATTTGTAACAAACTTAGCATTCATTCGCCATAAGCGCCATTAAAAATTACATAAATTTATAAATTGGAATCTATATAATGATTCGCTTGACAGCGGGGCGCTTTATTGGTAGTACCAATATACCAAAAAATTCTAGTGATTGCGACTTCGCCTGTTGAATCACAATACGCTTGACACCATTGGTCTTCTATTTCAGAATACTACAAAACCCGAAAGCAAAGCTACTTCCGATTCCAGGGCGTTTTAGCGCTTAAAACCGAAGAATCATCTTAAAAACGAGGAGGTTTGGAAATGAAGCAAATAGGCACTTTTTTCAAAATGATGTTTATGGGGCTGGTTGTGCTGTCGATAATTATCGGGGCA
>JARGFK010000086.1 GCA_029211065.1 Desulfobacterales bacterium | reverse complement strand
AGCATCGAATCCATAAAAGCCGTATTCTTGCGCCGGTCGCACTCATTTATTCGATGCAAAACCCTGACATTTGGATTTCTTTTTTTGAATCCCGTAATTTGTTCCGGCCCGAATATTTTATATTCATTGTCGGTCCTGGGATCGACTAAAATGATAACGTCCAGGTCATGATCTAAGTCATAGACAACCGTATAACCACGGCGCTTCAGAAAATCACTCAGTTGCAAGACAAAAACGTTGCTTCCGCCCCAGGGTCCCTCTACCGGTTTCATGCTGAAGGCGATTCTTCGGTCTGACCCTCTTTTTCGGGCTATATTTCCGGATAAATATTTTTTTAAGAAATTCTGCAACGTAAAAATGTCCTCTTATACTGACAAATCCGACAATAATTTTTCGGTTTCTGCCTCCCAATTGAAATTCCTGCCCACCAAGTTGTATAATTCCTGGTTAAAAGGCCTATAGAATTCTTTAAGCCTATTTGCAGCCTCACGGCTTAAAAGGGAATTGTAGACGCCTTTCCTTTTTATCGACAAGTCCTTCAGTACATAAGGTTTCAGATCCAGAAATTCAAAAACGCTGTTTACGATATCCTGAGGCCTATTGAACATATCCTCGCTTTTAATAAAAAGAATCGACCGATTGTCGAAATGCTTTCGCCAATAGTCTAGTTTCGTGCAGTACAGGCCTCTTTCAATAACGCGGAAGGGATTATGCTCGACCTGACGAACAATATCAATCAAGGGCTTTAAATTGTCATCGGCCAACCATTTAATTGAACGTTCTGCAATTGTCTCAAACGACTCATTTATTATCCCATTTTGATTAAGCATCTGGTAATCCGAAAAGGCACGCGTCACGGGGTTTCTGAACATAACAATTATCTTTGCATTCGGGACAACTTTTCGAATATTGATGGGAACTTCTGTTCTGGAAAAATATTCGGCCGTTGCCTCTCCGGTCAGCGTCGTTTGCCCCTGCCATGATCTTACCAGTGCTTTCAGTTGCAACGGATAGTGCATCCGGCAGAACATTTCACTGCCGCCGCACTGGATAAAGTTTCCCGGCTCCTTCACATCCGCCGGCAATATATCAGGATGCTGATTCAGGTAGCGGTAAAGCGACGTCGTACCGCATTTGGCCTCACCAACAATAATAAAGCTGGGCTTCATCCTTAAAAAGCTGGTGAGCAGCTGCATTTTGGTTTTTATATGGCTATTTATTCCCGCCATAAATAGATCCTTATTTGTTACACTATATATCCGTATTGGGACACATCTTCCCCGATCATTTTTGCCAGACAAGTATTCGACATTCTGACCGCATCAGATATGCAACATACAAAGTGTTCAGATCCCTTGGTCAGATACTCGTACAGAAGAATCTTTTAGAAATCGTGAAGTCAAATAAAGAATTTCGTACCCATTTGGAAAAATTAACAGATGCTGTAGACCATTTTAGAAATGCAAAGATTGAGTAGTTATTGAATAACATGCTTTTTTTCTGCAATTAGGAAATACCCTGCGTGCCAGTTTGTTTTATAAATATCGTCGATTTTGATTAGTAAATCCATCAGCGGATAAAATAGATATGCCAGGATTCTTAATGGTAACGGCCATCTCTTTACTGCTTGACGTATCATATCGACCATAGCGGTAAACATTCGACCCATTATATGAAATTTTAAAATTTCGAAATTTCTTTTTTTTAATTCTGATTTTAGTTTGTATTCAGTCCATCTTTGAAAATCATAAGGATCTGCATGTATCCCGTAAAGGAATGGCATAGATAAAAATAATTTCCCTTTTTCTTTTAGGACCCTTGTAATTTCATCTAAGCCTTTTTCAGGATTTTTTACATGCTCTAATAATTCAATGGCATTAACAATGTCCACGCTTTGTGAATCGATTAGATACATGTTTTCAACGTTTAATAAAATATCCGGATTATGTTTCTTCTCTATATCTGCAAAAATCCATTTTTTGACTTTGTCCTTTGGTTTAACAAACTTGCCTCTATTTCTGCCGCCTATATCCAAAACGATTCCAGAATAATACTTTTTATACATATCTTGTAATTTGTCTAGCTTTTTTCTTCGATGTGTTGCCAGTAAATAATATTTCATTTTAATACCATGTAGTAGCGACAAGGATCTTCTGGGTTAATAAAATATTAACAAAAATCCATCTATGAGACTGCCAACAGATTCCAGGAACAAAAGATGTAGAAAAAAACTATTTTGAAAGAGCCGTTCAAAACCTTTTTAACTTTTTGAAATGTCCTTATTATCTATCATTATCTATTTCAATTGTGTGGCCGATAATTCAAGATAAACAAGTCCTAGTTGGTAATTTGTGCGAAGGGGTAGCCGTACTTTTTTGCCTTGTAAGATGTCAAAGGATGCAATATATTTTACATAGTCAAACAGCTCTCTTCTTACGCGACCAACCCATATATGCAAAAAGTATGATCCCGGCATCAAAGGTAAATCCGGTATATTTATTTCGATGCGAAAGTCCTTCTTCAAGGATGTTCGAAAAATATTCAAAGGATTATTTAGATACAATACAGGGATGTCTGTAAGGGTAACAATCTGGATTGCCAACGTAAAATCAATGTCAGGCTCAATTGCATCTCCCAACAATTTAATCTTCATGACTTGTCCCATGCGATACGTGTTACATGCATGGTTGTTCTCATCCAATAAGGAAATAGAAAGGATGCGAACTTTCCCGGACCCCTTTCTTTCCCATTTTCTGTCGGCTTTCTCATCGTAGTGGACGGATTCTTTGGCATAGGATGAAATAACAGTATCAGTCGTATCGTCTTTAATTAGATGGCCTCTGTCCAGCAGTATACAACGTTTGCATAATTGGTTTATGGCGCCCATATTATGACTGACAAACAATATGGTTCTTCCTTCTGTTGCCACCTCCCCCATTTTGCCGAGACATTTCCTCTGAAACGCCGCGTCGCCCACTGCCAGCACCTCATCGACCAGCAGGATCTCGGACTCCAAGTGGGCGGCTACTGCAAATGCCAGACGGACATACATGCCGCTGGAATAACGTTTGACGGGTGTATCGATGAACTTGTCTATTTCCGCAAATTCAACGATATCGTCAAATTTACTAGTGATTTCAGATCTTTTCATGCCAAGAATTGCGCCGTTGAGATAAATGTTCTCCCGGCCGGTAAGTTCAGGATGAAATCCTGTTCCGACCTCGAGCAAAGAACCAACACGTCCGTCAATAAACGCCTCACCCGAGGTGGGTTCAGTTATTCGACTCAAAATTTTCAATAACGTTGACTTGCCGGCCCCGTTCCGTCCGATAATGCCGACAACTTCTCCCTGATTAACGGTCAGAGAGATATCTTTTAAAGCCCAGAATTCGCTACCGTTCGGCAAGCGTTCCTTATCCGTGCCGAGCCCGGTTTCAACAACGTTCATCATGAACTGCCTCGGATCTTTTCCCTTTACCTTGTACCACCAGTATCTGATTTCGTCCTGGAGTGTCTTTCGGCCCGTGACGCCCAGGCGATACTTTTTGGAAATACCTTTTATTTCGATTGCCGATTTAGTCATGTTGATCTTTTTTAGAAATATTCAGTTTGCTAAAATCTGACTTCTTTATCAATTTTGGATCTAAATGGTATCTACAAAAGTGCGCTGGACCTTGTTGAAGACCAGCACGCCGGTTACCAAGAGAATTACAGCTAAAATGGCGCCGGAGACGATATACTCTTGCCACATGGTCTCTACACCAAACAGGCTGTGCCGGGCCAGTTCCATAACACTTGTCATGGGGTTAATTTTTAAAATCCATCGCCACTTTGCCGGAAATTCACTGACCGGATAAACCACAGGCGTCATGAACATCCATAGTTGTGACAGGAACGGCACCGCGAATCCTAAATCACGATACTTGACGGTTAATGCCGAAACCCAAAGCCCGACACCGAGTCCAATGGTTGCGCATTGCAGTATGAGGAGCGGCAATACCACAACGAGCTCCAAACCGGGTGCGATTCTGGCTTCGGTGTAAAAGAGGAAGTATAAAAAAAATGCGGCCAACATGATAAGATTAAGCAGTAATATCCCCAAATTGCTGACCACGATGGAAAAAGGAACGATAAGCCTTGGGAAAAACACTTTTTTAAAGAGATTGGCATTTGAGATGAGCGCACCTGAAATCTTTATCAGGCAGTTATGAAAGTAAGTCCAGAAAATAGTGCCGCTCATGTAGAATAACAGATTGGGGATGCCGCCAGTGCCGATCTTTGCAATATGTCCGAAGACCACAACAAATACGATTGTCGTGGCAAGCGGTTGAATGATAAACCATAAAGGTCCTAAAATGCTCTGCTTATATAGAACCACAAAGTCCCTCACAACCAGGAGCCACAACAAATCACGATACTGAAGTATGCCTCTCCAGTCTATGTAAAGCCAGGGTCTGTTTGCCTTGATGTGTATCTGTGCCATAAATTACATATAACAACAGTGCGTCAAACTTTTTTTAAAAATCCGAGCAGCGGACTATTCAGTAGATTCGCAGCCATATCCCGGAGATATTTTGCCCTTTTCACCCGGCTGTGAACAAAATGGATATCTGTGGATGCGTCGGGATTGTTGATCTCTTTTTCAAGTATTTCATTGGCGGAGTCGATCTCCATGGCCACAGACTGGACTTTCTGACGGACGAATGCCAGCAGCCCGTTCTGTAAGGCTGTTCCGATGTCGTCCGCTGTCCGGTAATAGTTCTTTCGATCCCCTTTTCGCCAGACCTGGCGCAGCAGGCCCAAACTTTCTAACTGACGAACAGCAGTGCTTACGGCTGCTTTACTCAACCCCAGGTCTTCACCAATCTGGTCAAGGGAGCACTCTCCTTCCTGGAGATACAGGTACATCAGAATCTGTCCCACGATACGCCCCATCCCCAGGTCCTGAGAAGTTTTCCCGCCCACTTCAACCAGCCGCATCCGGATTTCTGTTGCAATATTATTTTCCATGGTTTATAATTTTCATAAAATTCTGAAATTTCATTAAATATAACATAGCATAAAACTTTGTCAATGGATTTTTCGTATGATGTCCTGATAGCCCCAACTTCGACAGGGATAGGCACAGGATGGACAGCGGCATGTCAGGCTTCTTTTGCCAAAAATCCAAGCGTTTAAGATTGAATAGAGAAAAGCCGCATTGACAATGCGAACGGTATCCGTTATCTGAATACAATTTGTTAAATGGTAGATTATGAAAATCACAGCCGTTGTTTGCACCTATAACCGAGCTGCCTTGCTGCGATTGTGTCTATCGTCACTGGCTAGACAGACTCTCTCAGCATCTCTTTACGAAGTCCTTATCATTAACAACAATTGTACAGATGATACCGCTGCAATTGCTGAAAAATATGCCCGAAAATATTCCAACTTCCGAATTTTTTTCGAATCAGCTCAAGGCCTTTCCTATGCCCGCAACCGGGGCTGGAAAGAAGCGCGGGGTGAATATGTCGCCTATATCGATGATGATGCCAAGGCTCCCGGAAACTGGATCCAGGAAATTTATTCGTTCATAGAAAGGCACCCTGACGTTCGCGCTTTCGGAGGGCCGTATGTTGCATTTGCCGATACCCCTCTTCCAGACTGGTTCCCAAAGGGGTATGGCAGCTGGTCGCTGGGGGATGAAGAACGGGCGATCCGGATCGGCAGGGAATGGCTCAAAGGAACGAACATGGTGTTTTCAAGAGCCCTTCTTGAGGAAATGGGAGGATTCAACCAGAAGCTGGGGATGCGTGGCGACAAGATATCCTATGGTGAAGAAACAAGGTTTGTTCTCGAAATTGACCGGAAGGGTATCCCCGTTTACTATGCGCCGAAGATCAGGGTTGAACATCTTCTGGCGGAATACAAACTCAGCCTCAAATGGCTGTTCAAATCTTCTTTTCAAAACGGCCTGGGTTACCAAAGGATTTTCGACCAGAGGCGTTCGATACTGTCACACATGGGGGGCCTATTCCTGACAGCCACACGATGCCTGAAATGTCTTTTCCCGGACAGGAACCATTTCAAAACCAGGATGTATGATTATGGCGCCCCTTTCTTTTATGAGCTGGGGGCTCTCGTGGACACCTTGTCTTCAAGCAGAGGTTCCAAATCAAATCGATTTCGAGTATTAAGATGACTTTTGCACCGGTAGCACTCTTCACATACAATCGTTTATGGCATACCGAACAGACAGTAAAGGCGCTGCGCTTGAACAAATTGGCCAAGCAGACGGATCTGGTTGTCTATTCAGATGGCCCCCGAAATGAGGCTGACAACCTACGGGTGGGGGCGGTTCGGAAGTATCTGAAAACCGTCGACGGCTTTCGTTCCACAGAGGTCATCGAGAGAGAAAGAAACCGAGGCTTGGCTGATTCAATTATTCCAGGCGTAACTGAGGTTATTAACAAGTTCGAGCGCATCATTGTACTTGAAGATGATCTGGTTACCGCCCCGTATTTTCTAAACTATATGAACGATGCTTTGAATAAATATAAAAAAATTGAAAAAGTGATGCACATTGCCGGCTATATGTACCCCATTGAAGGCAAAGATTTTCCCCAGACTTTTTTTTATCGCCCGGCCTCATGCTGGGGATGGGCAACCTGGAAACGGGCGTGGGACCATTTCGACCCCGATCTAAAAAGCCGGGTCGGACAATTTACACCTGCGATGAAAAACGAATTCAACATGGGCGGCGTATACAATGATTATTGGAATCATGTCGAACTGAACTTGAAGGGTCGGATCCACACCTGGGCTATCAAATGGTATTTCAGTGTTTTCTTAAAGGATGGACTCTGTCTACATCCTACAAAATCACTGGTGGAAAATATAGGTCATGACGGGACCGGAGCCCATTGTGTTAAGACTCAAAAATATTGCAATAGAACGCTTGCGGGGGAAATAACCGAATTTGAAGACATTGTTGCCGAAAATCCAATGGTTGTCGAAAGGATAAAGCAGTATCTCTTAAATTCGCAGCCTTGGCCGCATAGGATTTCACGTATTATCAAGAAAGCTTTTTTATAGAATTCAAGACGCTTTTCAGAGGTCATAATGCCCATTGTTTGCCCTTTATGTTCAAGCAACCGTACCGAGATTACGGAAATCATTTCCGCGCCAGAGCTTATTTCCGCATACAAGGCTTATTTAAATATAGACGTTCGGCAGGAAATATCTGTGAGCAGCCGAATTTCTTTTGCCGGCTGCAAGGGGTGCGGTTTGAGCTTTTTTTCCCCTGCGCCAACGGGCAGTGGTGTATTTTACCGACAGCTTCAGAAATACGAATGGTACTATCTTGATGAAAAGGAAGAATATGATTTTGCACGGAAATTCCTCAAGCCTACAGACAAAGTTCTTGAAGTTGGCTGCGGAAAGGGGGCCTTCGCCCTAAAAGTTGAAACCGGGGATTATGTAGGACTCGAACTCAGTATGGAAGCAGCAAGCGCCGGCGGGGAAAACGGCGCTACCATTTTAACGGAGACGATAGAGAAACATGCGGAAAAACATCCCAAAGAATATGATGTGGTCTGTTTTTTCCAGGTACTGGAGCACATAGTGAATTTGCATGGTTTTATCGAATCGGCTATAACCTGTTTGAAGCCTGGAGGATTGCTGATTTGCTCTGTCCCAAGTGCAGACTCCTTTTTGACGGAAGTAGAAAATGGTATACTGAACATGCCACCTCATCATTTGACCTGGTGGAGTGATGACACGCTTAAAAAAATGGGAGATGTTTTTGGCATTCAATTGATCCATCTCCACCACGAACTACTGGCGGATATTCACCTCGAGTGGTACGCGTCAACCGTTGCCTCGGGGGCGTTAAAGAGATTGTTCGGATTAAAAAGACGCCTTTTGGATAAGACATTTGGCAACCGAATAATCGGGATAGTTGCACGGGGACTGGGAAAATTTTATTCAAAAGGATTGGAAAGCTTCAACCTGCGCCCCCATGGTCACTCGGTCACCGTTGTCTTTAAACGGAAACAATAGTCGATTTAATACAAGATGAAGATCCTCCATATTAACAGCCACGATTTACAAGGCGGTGCAGCCCGTGCTGTCTATCGCATTCATAATGGATTAAGTCGCCAGGGTATCAGCTCAAGTATGCTTGTCCAATTTAAAAGCGGCGACGATATAAACGTTGCTGGTCCTGTCAATAATATCTCAAAAGGGATTTCTTTCCTCAGACCAATAGTTGATGGGCTTTCTGTCAAGCTCCTTTCAGGAGTGTCCAAAAGCGTATTTTCTCCGGCCTTGCTTCCCTTTTCAGTTATTCCCAAGCAAATTGATTCATCCTCGCCTGACATCGTTCATCTCCATTGGATTTGTGATGGGATGCTCAGAATTGAAAATCTAAAAAAAATAAAGTGCCCGATAGTATGGACGCTTCATGACATGTGGGCCTTTACCGGAGGATGCCACTATAGCGGCGGATGCGAAAATTTTAAAACGGCGTGCGGGAACTGTCCGCAGTTGTTTAGGGGAGGCAAGAACGATCTTAGCAAATCCGTCTTGAAACGGAAACTCGAGGCTTGGAAAGATATCGCCATTACCATCGTAACCCCGAGCACCTGGCTGGCTGCTTGCGCCGGTGAAAGCAGACTCTTCAGAAATCGCAGAATTGAAGTGATTCATAACGGCCTTGATCTCAACCTTTTCAAACCCATCAAAAAAAGAGCCGCCCGCGAAATATGGAATTTCCCTCAAAATAAAAAACTGATACTCTTTGGAATGGATCGATCGGCAAATGGGATTAGAAATTACAGTAAGGGATCAGATCTCCTTTTTGAGGGAATAAAGGGTCTTCCCTCCTGCCTTTCTAAAAACGTTGAATTGATTGTATTCGGTTCCGGCAAGCCCCTAAATCCTCCTGATTTTGGTCTCCCTGTACATTACACCGGGTATGTTCAAGACGAAATCAGCATGACACTTCTATATAATGCAGCGGATTTGATGCTCGTTCCTTCAAGAGAAGATAATCTGCCCAATACCGTCGTCGAATCCTTGGCATGCGGTACGCCTGTTACTGCATTTCATATTGGCGGAATGCCCGACATGATAGAACACAAAAACAACGGCTATCTGGCAAAGCCGTTTGACACCTTCGATCTTGCTTCCGGTATTGAATGGGTACTATCTGATGATGCGAGATATCGAAAATTGTGCACAACAGCTAGAAAAATAGCAGTGGCTTCTTTCGATGTAAAGGATATCTCAAGGCAATATGCTGATCTCTATGGTTCTATTTTATGATTCATCGTAATGATCATCAAAAAACTGGAAAACACGGATGACTACCTTGCAAAGCCCCAAAGTCTCGATCATCACCCCGTCCTACAACCAGGGTCAATTTATTGAAGAGACGATACAAAGCGTTTTGGGGCAGGATTATCCGAATATAGAATACCTTATTGTTGATGGGGGTTCGAATGACAACACCATCGATATTCTCAAGCAATACCTGGGCCGACTGAAATGGATTTCCGAAAAAGACAAGGGGCAGGCCGACGCGATCAATAAAGGCATAAAAAAGACATCAGGAGAGATCGTGTGCTGGCTCAATTCTGACGATACGATTCTTCCGGGTGCAGTGTCCAAAGCGGTGAACTTGTTTGTCTCTAACCCGGAGATAAAACTGGTGTACGGCAAATCCTATTTTACGGATCAGGAAGGAAACATTAACGGATCCTATCCTACGGAAAAATTCGATTTCCAGCGTCTGGCAATGTTCAATTTCATCAGCCAGCCGTCCGTTTTTTTCAAAAGAGATGCATATGATAAGGTCGGAGGGTTGAATGCCCAATTGAATTACTCTCTGGATTATGACCTTTGGATAAAAATCGGTAAAGAATTTCAGACAAAATATCTCGAAAAATATCTTTCCTGTTATCGGCTCCATGAAAGCTCAAAGACCGTTGACAAAAACCAGGCACTACACAGCCACAAGGAAGGGATAGCTGTCGTTTACAGCCATTACGGTTGGGTTCCGGCAAACAGGCTTTACGGATATTACCGTCACCTGCTGGAGAGTAAGGGCATAACGCTCCTCAAATTTATCAAGCCTCTGGAAATATTGATCGTTCTAATATTAACGCTGTTGACGTATCTAAGGATAAACCGATCAATATGTCCGGCTGATATCAAATACCTCCGGTGGAAAAATATAAGAAAACTTAGAGCTGACTGGAGCAAGCCTGATAAAATATACTAGACCGTAGGCGGCATCTTCTTTGTTGCCGGTTTTTAAAAGGCTTAAGCGTTGAGGACTTTTCGTTGCAAAATAACGGTTTAAAATATCCAGCCATTTCGGTTGTCATGTCTGTCTATAACGGCGAAACATATCTACGCGCGGCCGTAGACAGTATTTTCTCCCAGACATTTAATGACTTTGAATTCATTATTATCAATGACGGTTCAACCGACCATACGCGCGATATCCTTGAATCTTTATCAGACCCGCGCGTTCGCCTGTTCAATCAGGAGAATATCGGTCTGACCCAATCTCTCAATCGTGGATTGAAACAATCGAAAGGCCGCTATATTGCGCGCATGGATGCCGATGACATATCCTACCCGCAAAGATTTGAAAAACAGTACGATTTTCTTGAAAAAAATAATGACTACGCGGTCGTCGGATCATTTATTAAAGTGATAAACACCAAATCAAAAATAATCTATACAATCGAAAAGCCTATAGGCGATAAAGAGATTAAAGAATATCTTAAACATGATAACTGCATTGCACACGGTTCCGCCCTTTTCAGAAAAAAGTGTGTATATGGTGTTGGGCTGTATGATGAGTCGATAAGGACTGCTCAGGATTATGATCTTTTTGTAAGGCTTTCTGAAAAATACAAATTGGCAAACATCCCGGAATATCTTTACGGATGGAGACAGCACGATCAAGGGATTTCAAAAAAGTTCAAAGAATCTCAGAAATATTACGTAGAATTAGCCAAAAGAAAATCCAACCCAAACGAACCGCAAGATTCTGTCTATTCCATTGATAATCAGCCGGACTTTTCTGTTCTGATGGCCAATTATAATAATGGGACGTACATCGCCGCAGCAATTGAGTCAGTACTGAGGCAAACCCATAAAAACTGGGAACTCATTATTGTCGATGACGCCTCAACGGATAACTCCGAAGAAATCATTCGCCCGTATTTGACTGACCGTAGGATACGATATTACAGAAATGAAAAAAACTCAGGATACATAGAAACCCTCCGCAGATTGATCCAAAATTCCTTTTCAGACATATTGGGGATACTCGACAGTGACGATGCGCTCAGCGAAGATGCGGTGGAGAGCATACTCGACGGGTATCGTAAAAATCCGGATTGCGGTCTGATATATTCACAATTTATGTACTGCGATGCGAACTTAAAGCCGGTGCAAATAGGATTCAGCAAAGCGATACCTGCCGGAAAAAGCAATTTGCAGTGTAATATTGTCAGTGCATTCAGGACCTTTAAAAAACATAATTTTTTAGAAACAGAAGGGTTTGATAACGAAATCCTCTATGCTGAAGATAAAGATCTTTACTTTAAAATGGAGGAAATTACGAAATTATGGTTTCTGGACAAAGTTTTGTACTATCACAGGGTTCTGCCCGGGTCACAAGGACATGATTCCAAAAAGGCCAGAACAGGTAAAATTTCTTTTACGATTGCAAGATATAACGCTTTTTTTAGAAGACAAGGCACAGATATCACAAATTTAAAACGCATGGAAATGACGAGGCTTTTGCTCACAGCGTTATTTGATAGCGTGTTGCTTAGAGATAAAAAGCGATTCACAAAATCAGCAAAGATGCTGATAAAATTATTTGTATAAGTCCAGATCTTCCTGGACAGTTTGAGTTAGGGACAAGGTCCGGCAATGCAAAGTTTAAAAGCGGTGGTGGGTCGTCCCCTCGGTTATGATTGTTATGCGCAAATTACAAACCAAACCGAAAGGATCAAACCATGACAGCCAAAACCAAATTAGCACAGAACCTTCCCACATTGCACAACTTGCTGAAAAACTGGCTACCGTTTCCAAGGTCTGCCGAATGCACAAAGTGCCCCGCAGCAAATTTCAATTATTTGCCTATGTTTGACTGTGTCAAAGGCCTTCACTTCCTTGAAAAAATAAGATTCAATATCTTCCTAACAAAGAGGCGCAGGGCGGTAAATGGCAGGAGATCTTCCTTGACGGCCGCCACGAGAGTGTCGTTGTAGGGGAATATTCTGTATCGGTCGTTGATCTTCCGCAGGGCGTAGGTCACGTGTTCAATCGTGACGTCCCCCCAGTCTTCCAGTCCGCGTTCGTCCTTCCAACCGAAGAGCCTGAGATCGTCTATCACTATAATATGATTTTTAATCGGATGGTTGCCTATGATATCGAGTTCCTGAAGGAGCGGGACCGAGACTTTCCCGCAGGCGGTGTTTCTAGAGGAAAAGTGGGCATCGAGCCAGAAAAAACACTTTTCTCTAAGGTCCGGCATAAGTGAATTGAGAACGGTTGTCGAATTACCCTCCATCAGGTGAACCCTGCTGTTCCCCTTGAACCTCTCGATGCAACACCGGTGAAGTTCGGCGCTCAGCTCAATGGAAAAGACCTTTTCGAAATGTCGGGTCGCCCATTCAACGGTGTCGCCTTTATAGGAGCCTGTCTCCACGAAAAGTCGGGAGCTTCCGGCCTTGATAATAGAAAATATATCTTTTCCCGCCAGGGTTGAGATGTCGGGTTCCTCCCTTTCACCGACCGTTCCGTCTCACCGTTGACACTGCGGCAAGGAGATCTGGAGTGATTCACTCCTTACTGCCGAAACAGTCCCTTAGAGCGTTTCCTTTTAATCCCATGTAGCTGAAGATTCCTTTAGAGCAAAGGTCAGCTTCTTCGACACAAGGCTTTTATATCCTAACACTAAATTGCCTGTAACAAACCGGATTGTCAACCATCGTTTTTCACGGGATATTTTAAAATTATGGCCTGTTAAATTCATTTTTAATCCATAAGGAGATTTTATTGTATGGGTTAGGTGTTTTTTTTCTTGACATACCCTTTAATGGGTGATCCCACATCCCCTGATGTGGTTATTAGGCGCTCTTTAGTAGTCGGTCCTGAAAAGAATTTATCTATAAGAATTAATTGGTAATTATCTCTTAAATGTGTTATAGGATTTGCAGGATTTTACGCAATTAACCCTCATTTCCTTGCAAATTATTTGAGCGGAAGGGGCCTTTGTAAATACCCCCGACCGCATCATTAGTTAAACGGAAATAAAAAAAGAAAAAGTTCGGAAGATGATATTATCGAATGATCAAATTTGTATCCTGATTACTACTTTTTCAAAGCGTAGAATTCTGGCTGAATTTACTGAAAAGAAGATCGACAAGTCTTGGGGTCAACATCCCCCCATTTTTTTTTCAGGGTGTGGAAAATCAACTAATGAGAGATGGCTCCCTACCGAAAGGACCCCCTCCAACTGGATGCACGAAACATATGATGCTGTAAACAGGCTTATTGATATGGGTTTTTGGGGCTGTTATCTTATTCTTGATGACCATCCTCCGGTAAGAAGATGTCATAGCAAACATCTGAATGTTACTATTCCTGAATTTCTTGCTGTATTGGATGCAACATATATTGGTCTGAACGGTTGGGGGCAGAATCGACTCCAATGCAATGGGGACAAACTCGGTGTAAAGTTCCTGAATCTTGAAAATGTTACTCTCGATTTTAAATACAAATTTTCTCTTCACCCAGCTTTTTGGAACCTTCAACGTTTTGCTCAAATATTAAAAATTATGATAGATGACAGTTTAAATTATGGACCATGGCGATTCGAAAAGTTTGCAGGCTTAAATATAAAAATACCAATAAAATGGAGAAAAACAACATATCGAGTTTCAGGAATAGATATGTCAAAACGAAAATTATTTCCCAAAACTATAAAGCTGCAACATTCTGCCCTGTATTTTTTTCAAAAATGGTTTCCTCCTTTAAGGATCATAGGGTATTATTATGAAGGTCCCTATCCAATAATCCGGAGTGGACTAGTAAAAAAAGGGAAGCCTAATGATTGGTTTCTGAAATATCTAATTTACTTTGGCAAGTGGAATTACTATTTAGAATTAAAAAAAGCGTTATCGGTTATACAAAAATAATATTTTACCATAAAACCTTTGATGTAATGATGGCTATTAAATAACACGTCCCTTTCTGCCGCTACTCTTAATAGTTATCATAGACGGAGGGGGAATATTTCTCTGTTTTCGGAGGAATGAAGATCGTGTTTGTATGGGCCAGAACTGTTTTAAAACTGATATTGCCGCCGTCAAGCCTGTTGATTTTGGTTATTATCGGTGCGCTCCTGATGGGATTGAAATACAGAAAAAGCGGCAAATTGCTGATCATCTTGAGCTTGTCGGCGCTATATTTATTAAGTACGAGCCTGGTGGCGAATTTCATGATCGGACCGCTTGAAAGTGCATATCCACCACTTGCGGAGAATATGAAAGATATTGATGCGGTCGTGGTCCTTTCATCCGGTGCAAAGGACCTTTCCCATGTGGGGTTGGGGCAGGTTCCCGGTTCAGAATCTTTAAAACGGCTGGTACATGGCATAAAGATTTATCGACAATTTAACATTCCCCGCCTGGTGATTTGCGGCGGCATAGCCGACCCTTCAAAACCCGGGGTTTCGCTTGGCGGCGTATTGGCGCAAACAGCTCTAGACATCGGCGTAAAGCCGGATGAGCTGGTCCTGGAAAAGGATTCGAAAAATACGTATGAGGGTGCATTGAATCTGTTAAAAATATTAAAAAGAGGAAAAAAGATCATTCTGGTTACCCATGCCCGCCACATGGGACGATCGGTCATTCTTCATCGGAAAGTGGGTTTTGATGTCATTCCAGCGCCTTCGGATTATACCGGCGAGGCGATCTCTGTAAATATCGAGTCATTTATCCCCTCAGCCGGCAGTCTGTGCGTTTCTTCAGAAGCGTTATACGAATACCTCAGCCGGTCTTGGTATATATTGAAGGGCTTCAATCATGAATAAGTATCTCTCTCGCCCATGGCTTGCATTTGTTTTAATTGCCCTAACGACTGCTGTCATCTACAGCAACATCTATCACGCGTCGTTTGTCTTTGATGATATCACATCGATTGTAGAAAACAAAAAAATCAGGGATGCGTCCAACTATTTTTCATTAGTTCAACTTATAAGGCCCAGGGCAATTGTCGATTTAACCTTTGCTTTAAATTATGAATTTGGAAGACTGAATGTATTCGGCTATCATCTTGTCAACATTATCATCCACTTGTTAAACGGATTCCTTGTCTATTTTCTTGCCTTAACAATTTTCATGCAGCTATCAAAATTACAAGATCCGGTCATTTCCTCTAAAAGTGAAGACAGGTCACCCCTTTCAACCCCGGCAAATCCCGATTCCATGAATCGTTTGAAGGCCCTGATGGCGGCCCTGATATTTGCGGCGCATCCCCTCCAGACCCAGGCGGTTACTTACACGGCCCAGCGGTATGCATCAATGGCCGCCCTGTTTTATCTGGCTTCGTTACTCTTTTATCTAAAGGCCAGAATCATCCAGCAGCGCAGCAAGGAGCAGGCAGCCCCTGCGGTTCAATCTAAAAAGAAAAAAGCTAAAACGGTTCCACAAACACATACCGAATCCAAAGCATTTATAGGGTTATACGCCCTGTCATTTTTTTGCGGCGTGCTGGCCTTTTTAAGCAAGCAGAACACGGCCACTTTGCCGCTGACAATCCTGCTGGCCGAGTATCTGCTGATTGATCGAACCCGGCAGGGGTGGAAAAAAAAGCTGCCGTGGATCGGCGGGCTGTTAATGGTGTTCATGATTTTCGTCTTATCAGTTTCGGCCTTTTTTCAGGGTGGCCCTGAAGGCAGAGGGTTGCTTGAAGACGTCTCGCGACTTATGGCGGAGACCGAGACCGTTAGCCGGTGGAGTTACCTCTGCACCCAATTCAATGTGTTGGTCATCTATATCCGGCTCTTGTTTTTGCCTGTCGGTCAGAATCTTGACTATCTGTATCCTTTTAAAAGCGGGTTTTTTGACGGTCTGACACCGGCAGCATTTTTGTTTTTAGCAGGTATAATCGCCATCGGAGTATGGAGCCTGAAAAAGCGGCCGCTGATCAGTTTTAGTATTTTCGGATTCTTTATCGCTCTGTCGGTAGAATCCAGCATTGTCCCGATAAAGGATGCTCTCTTTGAACACCGGCTTTATCTGCCGATGTTCAGTTTTGCGCTGTTAATGGCCGAATTGCTGTTTCAATTTTTTTTAAAGAAGCGGACATTGGTTCATCTCGCAATGGTTCTGATGATCCTGTCTCTTGGAACGGCCACGTATCTGCGCAATCGGGTTTGGCGAGACGGCATTACGCTCTGGTCGGATGTTGTATCTAAAAACCCTAAAAACCAGAGAGCACACAATAACTTGGGGGTTGAACTGTTTGATATTAATAGAATACCGGAAGCCATCAACCATTATTTAACTGCGCTGCAAATTAATCCAGCTGATGTTTCATCGCATAATAATCTGGGAAATGCATTGAACAAGCAGGGCCTTAAAGAAAAGGCTATCGAGCATTATTTAATAGCGTTGAGGATTGATTCAACTTTTAAAAAAGCGCATATCAATCTGGGAAATATCCTGAACGAACGCGGACAAAATAAAGGCGCTATTGATTATTTTTTAGCGGCACTGCGTGGGGACCGGAATAATAAGGAGGCGCTTGTAGGGCTTGGAAATGCATTGCAGGGTCAGAGGAAAATTGCCGATGCTATTGATAAGTATGATAGAGCCTTACAGATCGATCCTGACTTTAAAGAGGCCCATTATAACTTGGGTGTTGCTTTATTCACACAAAATAGAACCGAGGAAGCCATTTATCATTATTCAAAAGCCTTGCAAACCGACCCCAATGACCCGGCAATTCTTACCAAGCTGGGGTCTGCCCTGCAACGTCAGGGGAAGGCCAAAGAGGCCGAGGATCAATACTTGCGGGCAATCAAAATCGATCCGGAATTTAGCCAGGCTTACTTTAATCTGGGAACATCATTTCAGGAGCAGGGGAGGATTCCGGAAGCTGCCGAATATTATATCAAGACGCTCAGGATCGATCCGGTTAATAAGGCCGCCCATTTTAATCTTGGAAATATTCTGCTGGCACACGGCCGTGCCGATGAAGCGGTCGCGCATTATAACGAAGCGATAAGGAGTGACCCTGATTTTTTTGAAGCCCACAACAATTTGGCGGCGGCGCTGATGCGCATTGGAAATATAGACGAGGCGATTCTGCACTTTAAAGAAGTGTTGCGAATTACGCCGGACAATGTCAATGCGCGCCGAAACCTTGACCGGGCGATGGCGCGGCGGGACCGAAACAAATAGCACTTTGTGGATGGCCTCCTAAAGCAAGGCCGCTTTTCTGCCGATGTGACTGCTATTTTTACCAGGCAATTATATATGTCATTCCGGCCGCACCCCGCCCTGCGGGAGGAGAGCCGGAATCCAGAAATGCTCTTAAGAATACCGGATTCCCGCCGCAGTTTGTCCCGACTTGATGCCGGGCGGCTGTGGCAAAAGGCAATGACGAGTTGTTATGTCTAATTGCCGATCTAATAAACTTTAAAGATTGACATCCTTTTGGGTATTTATTATAAAGTTTTTAATCGTAGGCCGAAGCCTGCTGCCGGCATGAATTGAGTATCAAAACACAACCACGAAGAAATGGGTATCATGAAGATACTTGATGTTCGTGGTTTTTTTATTGGAGCATAAATTATGCACATGGCAGACGCGTTGGTATCACCGGCGGTGGGCGGGACAATGTGGGCTGCATCGGCAGGCCTGATCGGTTACTGTTCCCAGAAGGTGAAAAAGGAGCTTGACAACGGCAAGGTCCCCTTGATGGGTGTTCTGGGCGCTTTTATTTTTGCCGCCCAGATGATCAACTTCAGCATCCCGGCCACCGGCTCCAGCGGCCACTTGGGCGGCGGGATGATTCTGGCGATTTTACTGGGACCATATGCCGCCTTTCTCACGATCGCCTCGGTCCTGACCGTTCAGGCCCTCTTTTTTGCCGACGGCGGACTGCTGGCTCTGGGCTGCAATATATTCAACCTGGGTTTTTCCCCCTGTTTTATGGCCTATCCGTTTATTTATAAAAAAATCGCCGGTTACCGGGCCACCCGTGTTCGCATCTTGACAGGGGCGCTGCTGGCGTCTGTGCTGGGGCTTCAACTGGGGTCGCTGGGAGTGGTGCTTCAGACCGTGCTGTCGGGCATTACGGAACTGCCGATGAACAGCTTCATTCTTTTGATGCAGCCCATTCATCTGGCCATCGGACTTGTCGAAGGAATTGCCACTGCTGCGGTGGTGCTGTTTATCTGGAAATCGCGTCCGGAAATTTTGGAGAACGCGGCGGCTGCCGTTCCGTTGGGCAGTCTTCCCCTTAAAAATATTCTTGTGGGAATTCTCGCGGCCACCCTCTTTATCGGCGGCGCCTTTTCATGGTTTGCATCCACGCACCCCGACGGCCTGGAGTGGTCCATGGCCAAAACATCCGGATCTGAGGAGTTAAAAACACCCGAAACCGGTCTGCATGGGTCTCTATCCCGGATTCAGCAAATATTCTCCTTCCTGCCGGATTACGGCTTCAAGAATTCCGCTGAACCTGAACCCCAGGGGACTACGACCCTTCCGGCCGTAGATGCCGGAACGTCCCTTTCCGGACTGGTGGGCGGCGCCCTGACGTTGGTAATGGTTATGCTGATCGGTTTTTTTATCAAAAAGCGAAAGGGGCAGAAATTAGGCTGAAGGTGGATAGGCTGAAGGCTGAAGGTAAATAGACTGAAGGCTGAAGAAGTGTCCGTGGTCAGTTGTCCGTAGCCAAGGACATAAGTCAACGGCATTGTCGCCAACGGACAACCGACAACAAGCAACTGACAAGCCGTTTTAAATCTCGGCAGCCGCAATATCTCAGTACGAACCTTGGAACAAATTATGGAGATTCATTGAAAATAGGATCCGCATTATTTGACATCGGTCACATGGACAGGCTTGCGGGCCAGGATACCCCTGTCCATCGCCTGGACCCCCGGGCAAAACTGCTGACCACCCTGGTGTTTATTGTTGCGGTCGTTTCTTTCGACAAATACGAAATTTCCGCGTTTATCCCCTTTTTTATTTACCCGACAATCCTGATGGCATCGGGCAATCTGCCCCCGGTTTATATTCTGAAAAAGATTGCAGTGGTCCTGCCGTTTGCTTTTCTGATCGGAATTTTCAACCCGATACTTGACCGGGAAATCATGATACACTTGGGGCCGGTTAATATTTCCGGCGGCTGGATTTCATTTGTATCCATCATGATCCGGTTTGTCCTGACGGTGGGGTCGGCATTGATTCTGATTGCCTGCACCGGATTTAATGCGGTCTGCATGGCCCTGGAGAAGCTGGGAACCCCTCGTATATTTGCCATTCAACTCCTGTTTTTGTACCGATATCTTTTTGTCCTGGTGGACGAAGGCGCCCGCATGGTCAGGGCACGGTCTTTGCGGACGTTTGACGGGCAGGCGATGGGGATCAGGATTTTTGGCTACCTGCTGGGGCATTTGCTGCTGCGGACCCTGGACCGGGCCCAGCGCATTCATCTGGCGATGTTCTGCAGGGGCTTTGACGGTGAAATCCGACTGCTGCGCCCGTTAAAAATCGGCGGGGTTGAGATCTTTTTTGTTCTGGGGTGGTCGGCTTTCTTTGTCCTGATGCGCATGTATAACATTCCGCAGGTTGCAGGGACCTGGATCCTGCATTTACTAAGGGGTACATAATTCAATGGACATGCGGTGACCGGGGCGGCCGCATTTCGAATCGTGAAAAACTCACGCATAAGCGCGCGTAGGGCCGAACAGGACCCGGACCGACAGAGG
>JARGFK010000085.1 GCA_029211065.1 Desulfobacterales bacterium | reverse complement strand
GGCAGATCGGAAACCCGTGGATGCCTGCGCCAATTACCTGCTCACCTATGGACCCTATGTGAAATACGATCATTACCTTGCCAAGGGCCTTCCCATCGCTACGGGAGTCATTGAAGGGGCCTGCCGCCATTTGGTCAAAGACCGTATGGAAGTAACCGGCGCCCGCTGGAGCCTCACCGGCGCTGAAGCGGTCTTGCAGCTTCGCGCCTTGCGCTCCAGCCACGATTTTGATGAGTACTGGACCTTCCATGAATCTAAAGAGTATGAACGCAACCATCGCGCCCTCTATGCTGAGGGCATTGTACCGCCCACACTGAAACCCCATTCTACGCGTAAACGCGGTCATCTAAAAGCTGTAAAATAAGGCAATTTTCTTTATGGGGCTTGATACTATATGTTGAAAACTGCTGCTCAATGTCGTCCTAAAAGAGCCGCACCCAAATCAAATCGTTTGGGATGCAGATCGGGGCTCGAAGCGCCCTTCACTTTCCAATCGTGCACCAAGAAGTAAAACTGGGCATTATCACCATCTATTCATTTTCTATTAGAGAGTTTCAGAATGAGGAACTGGAACTTTGTGGCAATATCGGTCGCCAGATCGGCATCGCCATAGAAAATGCCAAACTATATCAACAGGCCCAAAATAATATAGAAGCATTAAAAGATGCTCAGGTAGAACGCGAAAAGATCATTGCGGAGCTGCAAAAAGCACTTGCCGAGGTGAAAACGGTGGGCGAATTGCTGCCCATCTGTTCCCACTGCAAAAATATCCGTGACGACCAGGGGTATTGGAATCGGATCGAAGCCTATATTCATAAACATTCCGGCACCGAATTCAGCCACGGCATCTGTCCGGAATGCGCAAAAAAATACTATCCCGAATTCAAGCTTTATGATGATTGACTAATCACCGACACTTTTATAAGGCCATTTGCACGGCCTGTTCCATGCGGATGATTTCTTCATCCGACAGGAAATCGAAGTGGCTTACGCGTTTCCGTGCGGAGAGCCGGCCATTGTTATGCAGACAGAAGCGAATGAAGAGGTCGATCTTCCGGTCTGGCATGTCCACGGTCTCATGGATGGCTTTTTTGGTCTTGTCGTAGTTGGCCAGGAACGCCAATTCACTTTCGGAATGACATCGAGATCATACCGCTCAATGAGCGCCGCATACCTGCGGCCCTATGTGTCGATTTGTCCTGATCGTTTTCAGCCATGGCTTCCTCCGGAAAAACGATTACGATGCAAGAATTATCGTCATATTTTAGCATATATCAAGAAATATGATTACAGCCCCGCTGGCTGTACGCTCCGCAGCCCAACAATAAAAACGGTTACAGTTCCAAAAAAAACGATTATGATTAAGCTTGCTGCGAGAAAATTAGTTACGCCCTTTCTCACTCCGCACTCATCACTCCTCATTCATGCCCCGATCAGTTTCCCCAGCCACGTTGAAAAAAGAAACCATGGCAAGGCTAAGTTATTCCCCGGCAGATTTATTTTTTTATCAACATTGCAGACCAACAGACCGATGTCGCCTGCCTCATCACCGGCAAGTTCCTTGAACCGATTAATGTTCTTTAGATGATTGCCGGCCGGCGTCGCGGTCAATTTAATCTCGATAGGCCAGAATTTCCCATCTGACTGTATGATCAGATCCACCTCAAGGCCGCCCTGTGCCCTCCAGAAAAAGGCCGAGGGTGTCTTGCCGCAATTTAAAAAAGTCTTCCACACATCGCTTATTACCAGCCCTTCAAATAAAGCGCCGCCCATGCTTCCTCTGGGCGCGGATTCCCTTGACGGCTGCCTGGTTAGAAAGCAGACGATTGCAGGATCCAGAAAATAAAGTTTGGGTGTTTTGATCAGTCGTTTGCCGTAGTTTTTAAAGAACGGCGGAAGCATTAATAAAATATAGCTTCTCTCAAGTATCTTGCCCCATGATTTAATAGTCGGCTGGCTGACGCCGCAATCCCTTGCCAGGGTGGCAGGATGGAATTCTTGGGAATGATATGTCGCGCATAGATTGATGAACATTTCAAATGACCTGGAATCGCTTATATCAGCGAGCCTGCGCACATCCCTTTCAACATATGTCTGAATATAAGACTTAACCCATATTTCGCGCTTGTCAGGGTAACATGCCGGTTCAGGATATTGCCCTGTCCATAAATTATGCTCAAGTGTTTCCCTTGAAGCCTTGATCTCCCTGATGCTGAAAGGCATCAGTTCCAGTATTGCTATCCTCCCTGCAAGTGTCTCGCTGATGCCTTTCATTAACGGAAACTGCTGTGAGCCGGTCATTATCCAAATGCCGGGTCTGCGGTCGTTATCTATTCTGATCTTGATGTACTGGAGGATCTCCGGGACATACTGGATTTCATCAAGGATAACGCTGTTTCCTCCGAACTGATCTAAAAATCCGTTGGGGTCCTGCAGGGCAAATTCCCGGTTTAAAGGGTCATCAAAGGTTATATAGGGGGTGTCCCTGGATATGTACTTCAGGAAGGTCGATTTTCCTGATTGCCGTGGTCCGGTTATCAGGACTGCGGGAAATTGTTTAATGGTTGATTGATATATTTTTGTGAGATCTCTTGGGACATACATGTTTATTGACCAAATTAAAATGTGATTTTAGTTTGGTCAATAAAATAATATTAAGATTCTGTCAATAAAAAAGTTCACCCTTTTGTAAAATCCCCCCTGCGCCGCCCGGCTGAGCTCGCCGCAGGCCCCCTTTTAAAAAAGGGGGGAACGGAGGCTGTCCGATAACCTATAATTCCTCTCCCCCTTGTGGGGAGAGGTTAGGTGAGGGGGTAATAAGTTCAGACAGTTACACCCTCACCCCGACCCTCTCCCAAAAAGGGAGAGGGAGTTATCGGACAAACCCAACGGGGGGATTTTCTCAAGGAAGTTCGTTAAAATCCATTTTGACGAATACGACATCACCGAAGTTATTTTAATGTTCGAAATGACAGGATGCGGTCCGAATAAATCTTGGCGCAGGCCGGACAGTAGCGGTGGTGGGTTTTGAGGACCGGGTGCGGGGTCATGTGGTTTTCCATATGTTTCAGGAATCCGGGAGTTTCAAAATACCTGCCGCAGCCTTCACAGCGTTCCAGGGGATGCCTGCCGATAATCTCTCCCCGGATGGAGATGGTGCGGACGTTGTCCCGGTCTTCGACCTTAATGACATGGGTTGGGCAGATGTTGGCGCAGGTGGCCCCGCCGATACAGCGTCCTTCAATGGGCGCAACGAAATATTGTCCATTTCTTTTTACCATTTCAAGGGCATTTGCCCCGACAATCTCCTTGCAGACATTGATGCACAGCCGGCAGCGGATGACCTTTCGGCACACGCAATTATAGAGCTAAACTGAAAATGTGTTGTTGATTTGAATCGAAACCCCTCATCGGTTATCTTTAAAACTTATTTTTGCAAAAAGAAGGCCTTGTCGATTTTGGCCCAGGTATCCTTTGTGAGCATTCCGGTAAGATCATCAGGGATGGGTTTATCCGTTGCCCAGTCCAAATTCGTCTCTTTTTGAATCATATCATAAAGCTTGTGAGAATCAAGTTTCAGCCATTCCTTTGCCGATCTCCCCGAAAGAAGTTGCCTGGAAGCCTGGAGAATATCATCTGGTTCTATTGTGAGTATCCAGCCCCTCCCGTAAGGATCCATGCTGATAAGCGACGGGTTTTCGAGAATGCCCGGATTGATATCTACAACTTTTCCACCTAAAGGCGCATACATGTGCAGGGTTCTCGCATTAGCCGATATCAGCCAGAGCGGATCTTGCGCTTTGACGGTTGTATCGGCGGGAGGAATCTTAATATCGGTAATCCGACTGATGAGTTGACGGGTAAAATCATCAATCCCCACGCGAACCAATCCATTGATGCGTTTCACCCATACATGCCCTTTGCCGTAAAAACGATCAAAAAGCATTTCGAACTTTTCAACTTTTTCCCTTTCCCTTTCTCTTTCGTCTTTTAACAAAAAAACCGGATGGGTCTTGGCAATATCCTCCCGCTGCTGGTCCACTTCACAATTCCAGCACGCATAATTGTTGGGGCATATCTTGTGAGAGATATATCCCATGCGCATATAGCGACATTTTCGGAGGGGGCCTGGAAGTTTTCTCCATCTTAAGACATTTTCATATTCCATTTTCATGGCGCCGGTAGGACAAACATAGGCGCATGATCCGCACCCGATACACGCCTCGGACGGCAGATCAAACGGCGTGCTGACACGTCTGTTTCTCCCGCGGCCCACAAAGTCGATGGCGCCGACCTTTGCCGCCTTTTGGCACACTCTCACACACTGCCCGCATAGAACGCAGTCCTTATTGTCTTTTGTAAAACGCGAGCGGGTGATTCCAAAACTTTCGGCAAGATTTTTTAGCGCGCTTACTTCCGGGCAGCGGGCTAAAAGAAGTTCAATTATAACTCTTCTTCCCATGATTAATTGTTTCGTACTGGTTTTGACAATAAGATTCTCCTTGACGGGAAAAGCACAGGAGGGTTGCAAGCGGGTGAAATTGTTTTCAGTGACCTCGACCATGCAGAGGCGACAGCCGCCATAGGGTTCCATCTTTTCGCGATAGCAGAATGTCGGGATATCAATGCCTGCCTGCCGGGCGGCATTGAGTATGGTGGTTCCTTCCGCGGCCTCAACCCTGTGCCCGTTTATTTCAAGGCTGACCATCATGTGGTGCTCCTTATGAATTCGTTTGTGCCAATTCTTGTTTCAGCTTGAACCTCACACTGCGATTTTCCAGCCACATTTCCCTGTGGCCATATGTGTTTTAAAGTCCTCTGTAAAATCTTCCAATGCCCCTAAAACAAGCGCAGGCGCTCCTCCGCCAAGGCCGCAAAGGGCAAACTGTTTGATCATTTCCGCCAGATCCCATAATGTGTATAAGTCCGTGTAAGTAGCGTGTCCTTCATATATACCGGTGATGATTTCGTACATTCTAAAGACGCCTTCGCGGCAGGGAACACATTTTCCACAGGATTCATCTATAAAGAATGAAAGCAAATGCCGGATGGTGTCCACAAGGCAGGTATTTTGGTCCAGAACCACAATGACCCCCGAGCCGATCATGGAATTCATACCCTTCAGCGTCTCCGGGTCCAGGGATATGTCTATATTGTCGGCAGGGATAAAAAGGCCAAAGGGGCTGCCCACTTGCA
This sequence comes from Desulfobacterales bacterium, assembly GCA_029211065.1. Taxonomy (NCBI): domain Bacteria; kingdom Pseudomonadati; phylum Thermodesulfobacteriota; class Desulfobacteria; order Desulfobacterales; species Desulfobacterales bacterium. The sequence continues at coordinate 14,910 of JARGFK010000085.1, read as the reverse complement.
CCGCCTTTAGGCGGCTTCCGGAAGGCAGACCGCCGGCCATATCGTAAATAAGCTCTTTTAGATTTGTGCCCAGGGGAACCTCATACAAACCCGGCTGCCGTACTTTGCCGATTACGGAAAAAATTTTGGCGCCCTTGGCTTTCTCTGTTCCGATTTTGGCGTAGGATTCACCACCTTGTCCGATGATCATGGGAATATTGGACAAGGTTTCCACATTATTGACAATGGTCGGTCGTTCCCACAGGCCCTTTAAAATAGGGAACGGCGGCCTTAGCCGGGGATCTCCCACCTCTCCTTCCAGGGAATCCAGCAGCGCGGTTTCTTCGCCGCAGACATAAGAGCCGCCCCCTCTGACAATTCGCAATGAGAAGTTAAAGTCAGAACCCAAAATGTTTCTGCCTAAAAAGCCGTATCTTTTTGCGGTTTCAATGGCTTGGGTGAGGAGTTGGAAGGTATGGGGATATTCCTCGCGCAGATAAATAATTCCCTGATGACTTCCAATCGCATACCCTGCCAGAACAATCCCTTCAAACAGCCTGAACGGGTTTCCTTCCATGATAGTACGGTCTTTATAGGCGCCGGGATCTCCCTCGTCGGCATTGCATACGACAAACTTTTCTGCTTCGGATGTGTTGTGGGCCATGCTCCATTTAAAACTTGTTGGAAACCACGCGCCGCCCCTTCCCCTGAGCCCGGAAAGTTTTACATCTTCTATTACCTCCTCCGAGCTCATTTGAAAAAGCGCCTTGTACAATGCATAACCTCCGCCTGTAGCCACATATTCCGCCACGTTCAACGGATCAATCAAGCCGCAGTTTTTCAGAACATTTCGCAACTGGTTTTTGAAAACAGGAACTTCATGGTAATCTATAATGTTCTCAATATCTTTGTCCGGTTTGTAGAATTGATGGACCTCTTTGATTTTGCAAAGCAATCCCTTATGATGAATCTTTTTCTTTTTCACATCACGCAAGAGCTGCCTGGCCCGCTTGACGGTCATTTGGGTGTAGATCAGCGCCGGCTTGCCGGGAAGCCTGAGAATTCCCAGCGGTTCTAAATTACAAAAGCCGCTGCAGCCGGTTTGGCCAAGTAAAATTTTTAAACCTTCTTTTACTTTCATGGCGGTTAGGTCTTGAAATATTTCATCAGCCCCCAGGGCTAAACCGCAGGTGGACATGCTGATACTTAGCTTTGGCTGTTTGGGCGACAAGGACCGTGCACCGGTCTCTTTTAACCTGTTCAAGTCCCAGATACTGGTAATTTTCATTTCATTTCCTTATGTCAACCTGAAGGATGTCGATGATTTTTTCTTTGTTCAGATTGCAATACGTTTTGTGATTAAACGTTGCATTCGGACCAATGCAGCAGAGGCCTAAACAGTGCACATTTTCCAGGCTATATTTTCCATCTTGCGTGGTTTCACCTGTTTTAATATGCAACCGGGATTTCAGCGCCGCTGTCACTTCATCGGCCCCGTTGAGATGACACGAAATGCCGTCGCACATTTTTATTTCTGTTTCCCCCTTTTTACCGGTTGTAAAAGCGGAATAGAACGTGACGATGCCGTAAATATGGGCGGCAGGAACTTTCATCAGTTCGGAAAGATACTGAATGGATTCCATGTCAATTTGTTTTTCATCTTCCTGAATTTCGTGCAGAATAGCCAGTAAGGCGGCTTTCTCGTGGCGATGGTTGCCGACGATTTTTTGAACTTTTTCCCTTTTCATGGTTTGATTTTCCTTTCTCGGACAGGTTGTGCGCCCATTGCCGGGATATGCGCAAAAAATGGCTAGCACGTTCAGGTTTCTCCCGGGGACAAAAAAAAATTATATGATCCTGTTATTTTAAAAAATTTTCTGCCCGAATTTTTCTTGCACAGGTTTGGCATAAATTTTGGGGATCCTTTATTTTGGCCTGAGCATCGGTTTTCTGACGAATGTAATCAAGGTGATTTTTCGAAATAAAAAGAATCCCGCATGCGGCGCAGGCAACGAGCGGGTGACGGCTTATTTCCGCCCCACACATGATGATTTTGCTCTCGCCGTCTTTTTCTTCAATTCTTATGGCGTTTGTTGGACAGTTTATGGCACAGGCGCCGCATCCGACACAGCGCTGGGACGGGCGCAGAAAATCGGTGTCGGCCGTTCCATTCTGATTAACATAAGAAAGGTGAAGCGCATCAACGCCCATCTCGTCTCTACAGACTTCGACACAACGGCCGCAACTGATACAGAGGTCGCATCGCAAGCACCTTTTGGCTTCCTGCGAAGCGTTTTGCGCGGAGAGCTCAAGCGCCACTTCCTTAAAATCCGCCGGTTTGTTTTTAAAGGCTCGCACCGGCATGACCGGGCGCGACGACAAGGATTTTTCCACTGCCGACATCGAAATAACCGGGATCTTTTTGCGCCGGACCGGCAATGGGTCAATATCCGAATAGGGTAATCCCTGCAAATAATGGTGGATGGATTGAGCGGCTTTCTTGCCGGAGGCCACCGCTTCAATAACCGTCGCAGGTCCCGTTACGGCATCTCCGCCGGCAAACACACCCGGAATCGAAGTTTCCATCGTGGCCGGATTCACCCTGATGAGATCTTCCCTGGAAAGTTCTAAGGCCTTGACTGATTCCAGGGAGGTCCGGTCCACTCTTTGGCCAAGGGCGCTGATGATAATGTCGGCCGGAATAAAATGTTCCGTTCCATCGATGGGAACAGGTCGCCTGCGGCCGGTGGCATCCGGTTCGCTCAATTTGTTGCGAAGGCATTCAAGCCCGGTTATCTTTGCGTTCTCGCCATGCACTTGAACAGGCAGGGAAAGATAAGAAAGGATGGCGCCCTCTTCTTCAGCGGCTTTGACCTCCTCAACCCGTGCAGGCATTTCATTTTTTGATCTCCGATAGATAAGATTGACCTCCTCGGCATCCAACCGGAGAGCTGTCCGCGCGCAGTCTACCGCTACGTTTCCGCCCCCCACGACAATTACGCGTTTTCCGGTCAGCGGCGCATTCGTCGAGCCCTGGCGCAAAAAAGTCAGAGAATCTATCACGTTGGGGTTGTTCTGGGCGCCTTGGACCGGAAGGGCCAGTGCGCGCCATGTGCCGATCCCCAGAAAAACAGCCTTAAACCCGTTACGCTTTAAGCTCGCCAGCGTGTTTTTTTTACCGAAATGGACCCCGGTCTCAATTTTAACGCCCAGGGCTTTAATATAATCGATCTCTTTTTTCAAGATCTGCCGCGGCAACCGGTATGCGGGGATGCCCCATCTGAGCATGCCCCCCGGTTCGGGCATGGATTCAAAAACAGTCGGTTTGTAGCCCATTTTTGCCAGGAAATAACCGGTTGAAAGGCCGGCCGGACCGCTTCCAATAATGGCCACCTTTTCTTTAAACCGGTTCGGGGGCGGGGATGGGAGTTCCATTTTCTCTTCGTACGCTTTGTCGACGGCAACCCATTTAAGCCGGCAGATCGCAATGGCTGTGTCCACTTTGCCGCGCCGGCAGGCTCGCTCGCAAGGATGGACGCAGATTCGCCCCAGTATGCCGGGAAGTGAGAGATCTTCTCTGAGAATTTCCAAGGCATCCTGATACCGTCCCATTCCCACGAGCGCAACGTAGCTGGGTACATCCACGCTGGCAGGGCATGCCAACTGACAGGGCGCTGCCGAAAGCGTGGTGCATTCTCCCGTAGGACAATAAAAGGTTTCAATATGACTTTTGAAGACTTCATAGAAACTAGCGAGATCCGACATCAGCATTCCACCGATCTCGATGCATTCTTTCGGATGGCGCGCACTCTGCAGATCACGGGCGATGGCTTCTATGGAAGGGATATGATCGGGTTCGCCCCGGCCGGCGGAAATATCTCCGAGAAGGCTCAGCAATAACTCGAGGCTATGCCGGCAGGCTGAATGGGCGACCTGTTCTTGAGCAAGCAGCGCTGATATTCTTTGTGTGTTTTGGTTAACCGGGCAGGATCGATACATCACAGACCAACCATCTCCCTGGCATATCGTTCTCTTCTGACATCGGGCGTTTCATTGGCTTCTCCGAACTGCAGGCAATGGGTCGTGCAGATGGTAGCGCAGGCCGGTTTCAGGCCCGCATCCAGACGGTCCTTACAGTAGTCGCACTTGACAACCTTGCCGGTTTCGGGATTCCACTGGGGGGCGCCCCAGGGACAGGCCGACATACAGCTCTTGCAGCCGATGCAAAGGGCATGATCTACAAAAACGATGCCGTCCTTTGTCCGCTTTTGCACAGCGCCGGTGGGACAGACTGCGACACACCAGGGGTCTTCACAATGAAAACAGGGCATGAGGACGAAGGCCGCCCGCGGGGTTCCATCAATAAAGGTGGGCCCGATCGGGATGATGTCGACGGGTTTTGGACCCGTTAAGAGATTCTTGTTGCTTTTGCAAGCGATGGTACAGCTATAACAACCGATGCAGCGCTTTCGGTCTTGGAACAGATAATATTTGCTCATTTCTCCTCCATCTTTGGAAAAAGGAATTCGGATCAGACTCGTTTTACTGACACAAATGAATGTTGCAGCGCCGGACTGCCCCCCACCATATCCGTGACATTTTCCTGCAGGATGCCGTCGGCGAGGCCTTTGTCGAAGGAACGGGCGGCCAGCGCAGCCTGGTGCCCAAAGCCATGCAGCATAAAGACGGCCTCCGGGTGGATCAGATCGGTTACATAGGCCTTGATTTTGCCGGAGCCGCAATTGGAGGATATTTCCACAAGATCTTTATTTTTGATGCCGAGCGCTGCCGCCCGCTCTGTGTTGATCCAGAGAACATTCTCAGAGACTCTTTCATTTAAATACGGATTGTTCTGGGTTGAGATATGGGTATGAAGCGCACACCGGCCGATTGTCAAGCGGAATTGATTTTCCGGCGGCGGGGCGACGGGTTCGCATTCAGGAAAGGATTCGAATCCCGCGTTTTCCAAAAGAGAGGAGGCGAATTCTATTTTTCCGGATGGCGTCTTGAATTTGATGCCGTCTTTCCGATCCCAAAAAATCGGTCGATCCGTATAGGTCACAAAGCCCTTGGCCGCAAAGTCTTCCAGGGAAAAACCGGTTCCTTCAAGCTGCCAGCGCACCAGCTCTTCCATTGTTTCGTAGGGAAAATATGCGCCTGTCCCGATGCGTTCAGCAATCTCTTTGAGAATGACGGCGCCCTCGCGGGTATTATGCCGTGGCGTGACCGCCGGTTGCCGAAGGAACATCTGCGGTTTAAGACCGTTGGCCTGCTGGATGCAGTCGAGCCGCTCCAGATAAGTGGACTCCGGCAAAATGACATCGGAATACCACGCCGTTTCACTGTAATTAATGTCGATGGTCACGATAAGGTCCAACTTGTCGAACGCCTTTTTAGTCGTACGGATGTCGGGAATGGAAAAGAGCGGGTCATAGCGGAAGGCGATAAGACCCTTGAGAGGGTAAGGATCTTCGTTCAGGATGGCGGATGGGAGCATCTGGGCCACTCCATGGCCGGGATCAGGCAGCGGAAATTTTGGCGTGCCCACCTGATCAAAGCGGGGAAGATCTACCCTGGGGAATTCCTGAGCGGTGAGCGCGCGCGCAGGTTTTGCGCCGACCTCGCCCGGGCCCTTTTTGAAAAAAAGCCCCCCCGCGGCCTCGACGCTGCCCATCAATGCGTTTAGAATCAGGATCGAACGCCGCATATAGGTTTCATTGAGGTGGGAGGAAGCGCGCCAGCCAAAATGGAAAATGACCGCGGGTTTGTCCCGGCTGACTTCCCGGGATAGGGATACGATCTCCGCGGAGGGGATGCCGGTTTCCTTTTCAGCCCATTCCGGAGTAAAGGAACGGACAAAGTCCTGCAGCTCGGCAAGACCCAAAACCCAACGGTCTACGTATTCGGCATCATATAATCTTTCTTTAAGAATAACATGAATCAGGGCATAGTTCAGAGCCAGATCGGCGCCCGGACGGATTCTCCAGTACCGGTGCGCTTTTGTGGCCGTTACGGTTACCCGGGGGTCAATGTAGGTGATTTTGGCGCCGCGCTCCACGGCATCCATAAGACCGTTTACGCCCTTCACTTCGATGGTCTCAAAAATATTGCGGCCATACAAAATAATATGCTTTGTGTTTTTATAATCAATGCCGATTTGAGCGTCGGAAACGCCGAAAAGGCTGCGACTGGCTGTATTCAACGAGCCTTTACAGACCGATTCATGGGTAAAGTGATTGGGAGATTGAATCGCTTTCATAAACGTTTTGCTGACAGGGGTGGCAAGCTGCGCCCGCTCTCCCAGCGCAACACTGTGTCCACCGTACTGATCGATGACGGCTTTCAGCTTTTCAGCCACATAATCCAAGGCTTCATCCCAGCCGGCCTTGCGCCATTTGCCGGAACCGCGTTCGCCGTCGCGAATCAAAGGGGACTGCACCCGTTGCGAGTCGTAAAGCAGCGCAATGCCGGCGGCGCCGCGCGGGCACAGGCTCCCTTCCATCCCCGCCACATGGGGGCTGCCTTCAATCCACTTGACCTGGCCGTCTTTGACCAGAACCTTGATGGGACATCGGCTTGAACACATAAAACATAAACTGTAAACTTCTTTTTCCATTAAATGCCTCCACTTCCGTTTTTTCCAAATCAAATCTTTACACTGTGTTTGGACAAATCCTGTTCTTTGCCGTGTGGCTTGAAGGATACCCTGCGATCCGCCGCGAACGGATTTCTCCGTTATGGTGCAAAATGCTTTGCTATAATGTGTACGATTCCATTATGGCGATTTCCCTTTGCATGGCACCTCAGAAAAAGGATTGTTTCAACCAAATATAACGGCTCCCTCTTTAGACGTCGAGGTGTCTTAAAAACCAAGGTGGAGGGATTGCCTTCCCTCCGCCAATGCATCGCAACTATTCCCCCATTACCGCTCCTGATTTATTTGTAGCCCGTTCTTGGCGTTGCTCCTCTTCATCATGTTTTTCAAATAGTCCTTACCCAGTATCCATAGGCCCAGATAGCATAAAGCCAGCGAGGTCAAAGACCATCCAAAAGCACCCAGTGTATTTCCGGCGGCACCTAATGTAAACGGCAGTTTAAGCACATAGTCCTTACCATACTGAGATAGTAAATTAGGGGTGTCAAACCGGTGGGTTATCCAGAGCAGCATTACGAGAATGGGAACATACTTGGTCAGCCCGTTCCAGCAGGTTGATTCAATGTACATTTTAATATAGATATCATCCAGATAGCTCTTGTCAACGGCCTTGGCAAGCCCCTTTCCTTGATCTTCAAGCATCTCAACTTTGAGGGCGGCTTTCCGCACGCCCAGCCAGTGTTCAAACTCCGATTGAAGCTTTTTCAAACGTTCCGGTTCGGTACGTGCGGAAAGCCAGCGGGAAAAGAGGATCGTTAAGAGCAAAATTCCGGTGATGGCCACGGTCGGCCCCATCAGGATTAAAGGATAGAATAACATCCCCAGGAGCTTTGCTGCCAACAGGAAAACCACATCTGTCTTCTCCCATAGTTCATCAACAAAATTCAAGACGGTATCGAAACAGCTCATATTTAAATCCAGATTTCCGTTCCGGTAAACCTGAAAAATAGAAAGAACATCAGGATAGCCAGAGCCCACTTAAGCTGCTTTTCGGTAAAGAACCCCTGAAGCCTGGATCCGATGACACCGCCAACCAAGGCACCGACAACAATACAAGTCGCAATTGTCAGGTCGGGGTAATAACCTAATATTATATATCCGGCAATCGAACAGATCGAGCTGAACATGGTTCCGACTAAAGATGCCGGAACCGCCATATACATTGGCAGGGCCGCCAGTGTCGTCATAATGGGAACAAGTAAAAATCCGCCGCCGATACCGAAAGAGGACGCCACGACACCGACAAATATCCCGATCAGGCCAAAGACCCAGGGGCGAATGGAAAACGACTCGCCCCAGAACTTAAATTCGTACGTCGAAAATATTGAGCCGAGTCCACCTTTAATTGTCTCGATCCTTCCCATTTGGGCCGATCTTCCTTCTTCCCTGGCCTGTTTTACCTCTTCATTAAATTTGGCGACAATGGCCTTGATTGACTTGCGCTTTTCCATCACGGCGGGGGTAAGCTCATAAAGCAGCCGGACGCCCATGATCAGGGTAAGGATACCCAGCCAGTGCTTATAGGTGCTCATCGGCAGGTATTTGGCCGAGAAGTTGGGCCCCAGATAGAAAGCGCCGATAAAGATGCCGACGCCAAAGCTGAGCGCCAGTGGCCAGGCCACCCTTCTGTCTTTAATCGCATATTGATACATACCGCCAATGGCCGAAAAAAGCGTCAGGGGCGTATTTGATGGCTTCAGGGTGTTGGCCGCATTGATCCCCATGGGTCCTGCTGTATGGATTACCATCACCTGATAGGCCGACATGAGCATACCGCCGCCGCCGCCCATCAGTGCGAACCAGGTCCCGACTACGAGTGCCCCGAAAAGGATCCAAAACGGGTTCATGTAGCGCCAGCCAAGTGTCAGCCAGTAGCCTTTGGGCGTTAACGTATAGGTGCCTGTTTGTTGGCCGTTTACAAACACATTAAATTTAGTGTTGGGGGCGGTATGACGAAAGGTCTTGAAGATAGCCTTGAATTTACCCGTCGCTTTATCAAGGGAAACAGAAGTTCCCTTATTCCAGTAATAGGGTGCTTGGGCGTAATCCGTTACCACAGAGCGGGAAAATATAACGATCTTCCCTTTCAGGGTCCCTTCCTTGGCAATGGTATTGATGCCAAATTTATTTTCGTGGGCATAGGTCATAAAATTCCATTGTTCTTCCGTTTTAATAGGCCCCAGAACAGCCTTGATCGGGTCAGGCAGCTGTTTCCATTTGTTTAATTTAAACATTTTTGTTTTATAGAGGCTTTTCCAGAAGAAAGCGCCGCCATATTTCTTGTCCTTAACCTTTCCAAATGGCTCAGGATTATTCGTAACCATATAATACAAATAGGGAATCGTTGTGTCAGCCTTCCATTTCAATTTTTTCTTTCCGGTCGCCGGGTCAATAATCGCTTTTTTGGTTTTTTTGTCCTTGGCGACATTGTCTCTGTTGCTTAACCTTTTTCGTTCCTTTGGTCCCAACGCATCTTCGGGCTTAAATGTTGTTTGGGCTGCAATCGTGATGAACAGGTCTTGCCCGGCCGGGATCTGTCCTTCCACCGTTATGGTTTCTCCCACTTTGAGCTCGGCAGCCGAAATTTTGGCTTCCATCCCAGCGGCTATTGCCTGTGACGAAGGTTGAATCATTCCAATCGATAAAATACATGTAATAATAAAAATGATGCCAACTAAGTATTTTTTGGTCATTCTTGTTGCCTCCTTTTGCGCGCAGATTTTAAATAGGTCTTTTTGAAATGTGCTTTTTGCCCCCCATAATTCATTTGCCAGATATCCTCGTATCCCCCCTTTCCGACGTCGATTATTTCTCCCTACCTATAAATTTCATGTATACTTTTTTATCGCTACGGGCCCCCGTGAATGGATAATACAAATGCATAGCAATATTCATACCAGCAAAAGCAGGTTGTCAGGAAACACGCTTCCTTCACCGGAAAAAACAATATCAATAATGTTTTTAGATAGATATATCCATAAATGGAAGCCCTTGTTACGGCGCCATCGCTATATGGATGCAAAAAAGTCCTTTCATGTGCAACTTTTCTATTGCAATGGACAACTTTTATGTCATAACCTTAAATTGTTTAATTCCGGGGGCATAGAACCGGATTGACGAGAAGTGAAATGTTTTTATTGCACTTGGCAATAAGCGTTCACGCCGGGAATCAGGTTCCAAGCTGTTTTTTTCTATAGAACAGCGTGTTTTACAACCTGCTGAATTAAATAGGTGTTTGTTGTGTTTTGGTTTCGGGTGCCCACGCGACAACTGTTTTGTGGCACATGGCTTGCTAACCTGTTTTACAGGTGGAAGTGCAAGTAAAAAACACATTGGAACTTTTGAACTGGACCCATGAGAAATAATTTTCAGTTATTTATTATTTTTTTGGTCTTTTTGATTACGGAGAGACTTATTAACCCAGATCTGGCCCTGGCAACCCAGGCTCATGGCGCGCCTGAGGGTATCTATGCCCACCAGATGGCGCATCTTATTTTCGCATTTTCCATGGGGTTCTTGATCTACTGGCAAAGAAAAAGAAATCTCGTTAGGGAAGCCGGATGGCGATTCATCCAATATGCGGCCTTGTTTTTTATCCTGTGGAACATCGACACCTTTGTAGTCCATTTATTAGATGAGCAGTTCAATATTATCCAGGTGAAAAGAATCAATTTATGGCAAATGCAGATAAATGTCATCACTGGTCACCGTAGCCTTAACGTACTCTATTATTTCACCAAGCTGGATCATTTGCTTTGCGTGCCGGGCATGCTCTTTCTTTATTTCGGTTTGCGGCGCCTTTCAGAAGAAGCGGGTCAAAATATTTCAGAGAATACGCAGCCATGATCTTTCCCACTTTCCCTTTATGGATTGTTGATATTGCCGGCTCAGTCCTTATGGTCGCCTTTTCGTTTCTGTGCCTACGGCTGGTTCGTAAACTTAAACAGTATGATCTGGACAATGTCATCTGGACCTATCTGTTATGGGTATGCTATGGGCTTGCCGCGTTTTCTGTATCTCGATCCGCCGGGCATATCCTGAAGCAGCTACTTTTAATGTCCGCTCATGAAACCCTATGGCTTTCTATCCGACCTTTCAGCGGCGCTATTAATACATTTATGTTTGTGTTTGTAGCATCGGTTACGCTCTTTTTTGAGAGAATCTGGAAGCTTTATCAGCAGATATTAAAAGACAAGCAGAAACTGCAAGCCATGCACAAGGAGCTTTTATACCTGAACCAGAATCTTGAACAGTTGGTTGCCAAGCGTACCCAAGCCTTAACGCTTTCCGAACACAAGTATCGCCGTATTTTTGAGGTTTCAAGAGACATGATTCTGGTGGCGAAAAAGGACGGCAAAGTTGTCGATCTGAATCCGGCCGGGCATGCGATGTTGGGGATTGACGCGGCGGACCGGTCGATTACAGGCTGTTTGTTTCAGCAGTTTTTTTCTAAAGAGGAGGACTGGAACGCCATTCAGCAAAAAATCAACCAGCGCGGATTTGTTTTAAATTTTGAAACCGATTTCAAAGTCCGCGATGGAGCGAACATCCGTGCGCTTATCAGCGGGAGCTTTGATAAGGGGCTGAGTCAGGATGAAGATACCGTCCTCTTTCTAGTAAAGGATATCGAGGAGCGGCGGTCCATGGAAAAGCAGCTGGCCCAGGCCGACAAGCTGGCTTCCATCGGGCAGCTGTCGGCCGGGATCGCGCATGAAATCAATAATCCGTTGGGCATCATCCTGGGCTATACCCAGCTGCTTCTGCGAAAAGAGCCGATTGAATCGGAGCGGCATCAGGATCTGAAAACCATCGAAAAGCATGTTCAAAGCTGCAAGGCGATCGTAAAGGATTTGCTCAATTTTGCTAAAAGTTCAAAACCCAGAAGAGAGAAAACCATCATTAATAAAACGATTGAAGATGTATTAGGGTTTGTGCAACACCATTCCAATACAGACCATATTGAAATTCTCAGAGATTATGATAAAAAAATTCCGGAGCTGATGCTGGATGAAAAAAAAATAAAACAGGTTCTGCTGAATCTGATTATGAACGCCAGGCATGCCGTCGGTCATCAGGGGACCATCGCGCTGTCAACGGAGCTGGATGCCGATGCCGGCCGGGTGTTTATAAAGGTAAAAGATACGGGCTATGGCATCGAAAAGCAGCACCATACAAGTATTTTTGATCCGTTTTATACCACCAAACCCACCGGTGAGGGAACCGGCCTGGGGCTTTCGGTCAGCTACGGCATTATTAAAAGCCACGGGGGCGATATTTTTGTGGAAAGTGAACCCGGCAAGGGATCGCAATTTACGGTCGTTCTCCCCGTTTTATGAACGGAAATAAGGGAATAATTCATGAAAAGTGCCATTTTAGTTGTTGATGATGAGATCGATATGCTTCAGCTCCTGAAACGGAGCCTTGAGCCGGATTTGAACTGTGTGGCGGATACCGCAACTTCCGGCGAAATGGGCGTGAGGCTGTTTTCACAGAATTCATATGACATGGTTCTGGCGGATATCAAGATGCCGGGAATGGACGGGTTGGAATTTCTGGAATTGATCAAACGGAATACACCTGATCTGACGGTGGTCATGATGACGGCTTACGGCGACATCGAAACCGCCGTGGATGCCATGAAGAGAGGGGCGTACGACTTTATTATCAAGCCGTTTGATTATGAAGCGCTGCTACTTCGCCTGGAAAAGGCACTGGAAAGAAGCCGCTTGCTAAAGGAGAATCTGCGGTTGCAGGACGAGTGCAATAAAGATCATCTGTTTCAGGACCTGGTGGGGAAAAGCGACAAGATGAAGCATCTGTATGAAACCATCGAGATGGTTGCCAAAACGGAGCACACCGTACTGGTCACAGGGGATTCAGGTACCGGCAAAGAACTTGTGGCAAGGGCCATTCATGACTTAAGCGACCGCCGGCAGCAGCGGTTTGTGGCGGTCAACTGTCCGACGGTGCCGGAAAGCATTCTTGAAAGTGAATTGTTCGGGTACAAAAAAGGCGCATTTACCCATGCCAGCCAGAATAAAATCGGACTGTTCCAGGAGGCGCATAAAGGCACCCTTTTTCTGGACGAAATCGGCGACATCAGCCCCACCATCCAGACAAAATTGCTGCGGGTGCTGCAGGAAAAAGAGATCAAGCCCTTGGGGGACACCAAGTCGATTCAGATCGATGTGCGCATTATTGCTTCAACCAATCAGAACCTGGAGGAGAAAATTAAAAATTCAACTTTCAGGGAAGACTTTTATTATCGCTTGAACGTGTTGCCGATTCATGTGCCTGCTCTTAAAGAGCATCGCGAAGACATTCCCTTTATTGCAAGCTATCTTTTGAAAAAACATTGTGAAAAATTAAACAAACCGCTTAAAAATATATCTCCCGAACTGATGGAAATTTTTATGAACAAGACCTGGGACGGAAATGTCCGGGAAATGGAAAACAGCATCATCCGTGGAATATTGTTTTCCCAAGGGGAAGAAATACGGCTCCATGATGTCGGCTTTTCGGATATAGGACCACATATTTCGAACTTTTTGGAGCACCATTTTATAGAATTGCCCTACAAAGCTGCAAAAGAAGAGGCCCTTAAACAGTTTAATTACAGCTATATCGGCAGCCTGCTGTCCGCAAACAATGGCAATGTGACATTTGCCGCCAAGGCATGCGGGCTGGAGCGCCAGGCGCTCCAGCAGATCATGCGGCGATATAACATCAAGTCGGACGCCTTTAGAGAATAGACCCTATATTACACAATGAACAAGGGGGGACTTATAAGTGATTTGCCTTTGTGTTTTGTGAAGGGTTTTGTTACTGACTGATTTTATCGATTATTTGAAGTGGATTCAGCAGGGTAATTTCTTTCTTGGAAATTTGGATCAGTCCGCTTTGCTGAAGCTCCTTGAGGGTTTCGCTGACGGTCTGCTGGCAGGAACCGGTCAGGGAAGCCATTTGTTCCTGGGTAAGGTTGATGGGAACCTTTATCGGTTTATTCAAAGTCAAAGAAGCCCTGTCAATCAAGCTGTTACAGCACAAGTAAAATAAAAGCTTTAACATTCTTGTGGCTACATCACAGACCATCAGGTTTTCGATTTGCTCGCCAAGATATCGCAGGCGCCGGTCTAAAACCTTTATGACTTTTCTTGAGAGTGAATGATACCGGGAAAGCAGAAATTCGAAGTTTTCTTTGTTGATTTCATACAACACAGAAGGGGTCAGTGCCTGGGCGTTGCATTTTCTTTCTTTGGCGTCGATAACTTCCGCCAGTCCAAACATTTCGCCGGCTTTCCGTACAAAGAAAATAGGCTCTTTTCCTAAAGCGGTCACGCGAAAAATTTTGACAGTTCCCTTTTCAAGGTAAAAGCAGGATTCGCCCGGATCTTCCTCGAAAAAAACGAATTCGTTCTTTTTTAATGATCTCTTGGTCGATAGAGACAGAAATTTTTCTTTCTCCACCGGGAGATCCCAGAAAAAATCTTTTTCATAAAGATGCCAGTGCGTCTCCATCGCTTTTCCTTGTGTGGAGAGAATTGTAAAAAAAGTTAGCCTTGTCAGGCTTGATGGAATTTATAAAAGAGAGTACCATTCTATAAAAAAGGTGTCAAATATTCAATTTTTCTAAAAACCTCTTTGAAACAACCTGGTTCAAATAGAAAACTTATGTTTTAAATATAATTTTTTTCCTTGATAATATGGAAATAAAGTTTATGACATGAAGATCGGGGGGCTTAAATGGCGTGAAACTCTTCGTGATGGATAAAAAGTTGGTTACTCAAGACAGAAAGTTTTCTATTCGGGCTATCGGCAACTCATTGCGGTCTATTCCTAAGACTTTTTCATCAATTCCAAGGCTCAGCCCCAGGAGCTGGGTGTAAAGGATCGAGGGCAGGGGGTGGGCCTCATTGCGCCGGGAGAGCAGCATCTTTTGCACCCGGTCAAACTGGAGCTGGCAATAGACGCAGGCGCTGCAAAGATAGTCGGCGCCGGATGCTTTGGCATCCGTTATTTTTTTTGGGTCAGATCCAGCGACAGCTCGTCGTCAACCCCCAGCAGGGGCGACCCGCAGCAGTCCAGTTTGGTCTGCCAGTCGATGCTTTTTGCACCGGTGAGCTCCACCAGCCGGTCGAATATGGTGGGCGCAATGGGATTATCAAACCGGACGATGTCTTGGGGCCGTAAGATATGGCACCCGTAGTGGGTGGCGATTTTAAGATCGCTGAAGCTGTTGACCACCTTTTCCCGGATCTTGTCGAGTCCGATGTCGC